>JAFZYR010000064.1 GCA_017616165.1 Treponema sp. | reverse complement strand
GTTGCAATGCTCGAAAACGTTCGCTTCCACAAGGAAGAAACATCTAAGGATGCTGCAGAACGCGACATTATGGCAAAAGAACTTGCTACATACGGAGACATCTTTGTAAACGATGCTTTCGGTACAGCTCACCGCGATCAGGCTTCTACAGCTTCTATCGCTAAGTTCATGCCTGTTGAATCTGTTGGCGGCTTCCTTATGGAAAAAGAAGTTAAATACATTCAGCCAATGGTAACAAACCCGGAAAAACCAATGACAGCAATTATCGGTGGTGCAAAGGTTTCTTCTAAGATCGCAGTTCTTGAAAGCCTTATGAAGAACGCTTCTACACTCATCGTTGGTGGTGGTATGGCTTATACCTTCCTCAAGGCACAGGGACACTCAATCGGTAAGTCACTTGTAGAAGACGACTTCCTCGATACAGCAAAGGATCTTCTTGCAAAGGCTGAAAAAGCTGGAGTTAAGATTCTTCTTCCTGTAGACCATGTTGGTGGTGCTGAGTTTGCAGATAAGGATCCGGTTGCAGTTGATGCAGTTGATCTTCCAGATAACCTTATGGGTATGGATGTTGGTCCTAAAACTGTTGAACTTTACAAGGATGCAATTCTTTCTTCAAAGTCAATCGTATGGAACGGACCTGTTGGAGTATTCGAATTCGAAAACTTTGCAAAGGGAACTGAAGCTGTAGCCCGCCTCGTTGCAGAAGCAACTGCTAAGGGTGCTATGACTGTAGTTGGTGGTGGTGACTCTGTTGCTGCTGTAAACAAGTTCAACCTTGCAGACAAGATGAGCCACGTTTCTACTGGTGGTGGTGCATCTCTCGAATTCCTCGAAGGAAAAACCTTGCCAGGTATTGCTATTCTGGCTACAAAATAAATTACCTCATTCGTCATTGCGAGGAGCGGAGCGACGTGGCAATCCACATAATGGAATGCATATTTACACGTGGATTGCCACGCTTCGCTCGCAATGATAATTTCTTTTAATATGATCTACAACAACATTCTTGATGCAATCGGACATACTCCGCTTATTCAGTTACAGAAAATGGTAACGCCAGACATGGCCCGCGTGCTTGTTAAATTTGAAGGCCTGAACGTTGGCGGTTCAATTAAAACACGTACAGCCTACAACATGCTTCTTGATGCGGAGCGCAAGGGACTCATCGATAAAAACTCTGTGATTGTTGAGCCAACCAGCGGAAACCAGGGAATTGGTCTTGCACTTGTGGGAGCTGTGCGCGGTTATAAAACTATAATCATTATGCCCGACAGTGTAAGCGAAGAGCGCCGTAAAATTGTTAAGCACTATGGTGCCGAAGTTAAGCTTGTTCACGACAACGGCGACATAGGTAAGTGCATTCAGGAATGTATTGATACTGCCTTTTACATGCAGCATATGGATCCGCATGTGTTTATTCCTCAGCAGTTTGAAAATCCTGCAAACCCACAGATTCAGCGCGAGCAGACCGCAGTAGAGATTCTTGAAGATATCGGCGGACCTATTGACGGCTTTTGTTCTGGAATTGGAACCGGCGGAACCCTTACAGGAATTGGCGAGGTGCTCAAAGCAAAGAACCCTGATATTACAATCTGGGCAGTTGAGCCTGCACATGCTGCAATTCTTAGCGGGGGTAGTGTAGGGACTCACCTTCAGATGGGAATTGGAGACGGCCTTATTCCTGCAATCCTGAACAAAGATATTTACGATGATATTTTTATAGTGACCGACAGTCAGGCAATCCGCACAAGCCGCGAGCTTGCACGCAAGGAAGGAATTATGTGCGGTATTTCAAGCGGAACAAACGTAGCTGCAGCCCTTGAGCTTGCAAAGGCACTCGGACCGGGTAAGACTGTTGTTACTGTGCTTCCTGATACTGCAGAACGCTACTTTAGCACACCGTTGTTTGACGAAGACGTAGAATTTTAAAGATTTTTTAGCATCTGCTTGTTGTGGTACATTTCCACATCGGCGCGTTTCATTACATCATTAAAGCAGCTGTCTCTGTTATTATCGTAAACTGCAAAGCCTGCGGCAAAGGAACGTTTTTCAAACAGTGTGCCTTCTGCCTTCATTTCGGCAACTGCAAAGTCATTAAAGTCCTGCTTTATTTTGTCCAGATTGTCGTAATCATCACTCTGAAGAATTGCAACAAATTCGTCACCACCGATTCTATAAACCGGACTGTGCTTAAAAATATCGCAGATTGATTTACAGCAGTTTATGATGTACTGGTCGCCCTTGTCGTGACCAAAGGTATCGTTTACTATTTTGAGATTGTTAAGGTCACATTCACAGATTGCAAATCTTACGCAGACAGGGTCTTCGCGAATCTTTTTATCAAGGTCCTTAATTTTGTTGTCGTAGGAAATACGGCTCAAAACCTTTGTGAGTGAATCGTGATTTGAAATATCCTTTTCGATATTGATTGTTTCCATCATGATGTGGCGGAACATATTCTGAATAAAAATATAAAGCAGAACTGCAGTAACACAAATTGAAAGATAACCCGAATTGATGCTGCCGTCTATTATATTGGCAACCTGTCCTGTAATCATAATAGAAGCAATTAAAAACAGTGTGAAGGAGTTGCGGAGCTTTGTGCGAATACCAATAAGAATAAATACAAATACTATGTAAGTAAAGCTTGCACCACAGAAGAAAACATACAGCCAGTACTCATTCCCGCGCATAAAATGACTGGTTTCATCAATAGAAAATATCTTGCCGTTTCCAAGCGAAATTGTCTGCAGAATTACATTGACTGCCATAAAGATGCACATAGGCTTGATAGTGCGCTTCATTCCGCAGCTGCGTGCAAGAACAACTCCAAGGAACGGGGAAATGCTGAATTCTATATAAGTAACAAACCAGTGAATTTTCTGAGGGGCACAGCCTGTCTTGTCAAAAAGAACACCCAAGTATTCACAGGCTGCACCAGTGGCTGCCAGAATAAACGATATTCTGAACCATTTGATGTCGCTTTTGTTTAAAATTGTATTCTTTCCAACATCAATTGCCAGCGACAACATGCTGAGAATACAGATTATTATTGTTACTGTATAGTTATGATCCATCATAAAATAACTCTTATATTATACTACAGAATATGTGTGATAGCAATTAGTTGATAAAAGTTGATTTACACTAATCGGTATTTTCATTAAAATAGGAAATTAATAAATCACAATTACACAGGAGAAAATATATGGCACGTACACATTATATTGCCGGAAACTGGAAAATGAACACAAGCAAGGCAGAAGCAGTAGCTCTTGCAAAGGACCTTGTTGAACAGTTAAAGGGTAAAACAAACAAATATATGATTGGAGTTCCTTTTGTATACCTTGATGCAGTTGCAGAAGTTGTAAAGGGAAGCAATATTCTTCTTGCAGCTCAGGATTGTGCTGCTACAGATAACGGAGCTCACACAGGTGAAGTTTCCTGCGCAATGCTTAAGGATATCGGTTGTCAGAGTGTAATTCTTGGTCACTCAGAACGCCGCCATGAAATTGGTGAATCAGATGAGCTCATCAACAAGAAGGTTCGCAAGGCTTTGAACTCTGGTCTTGAAGTTGACCTTTGTATCGGTGAACTTTTGAGCGAAAGAGAAGCAGGTGAAGCAGAACAGGTTTGTACCTTCCAGCTTAGCGCAGGTCTTGCAGGCGTTACAGAAGAACAGATGAAGAACGTAACAATTGCTTACGAACCGGTTTGGGCTATCGGTACAGGTAAAACTGCTACTCCGGAAGATGCTCAGGCAATGCACAAGTTTATCCGTGCATACATTGCAAAGCTCTACAACCAGAAGGTTGCTGACGAAACAATCATCCAGTACGGTGGTTCTATGAAGGCTTCAAATGCTGCAGAGCTCCTTGCTCAGCCTGATATTGACGGTGGTCTTATCGGTGGTGCTTCACTTAAGGCAGAGACCTTTATACCTATTTGTGTACTATAGACATAATCTCCACTTTTCATTAAAATATTAAAACTTATTTGATTATAATTTTGGAGATATAAAAATGGGTACAATTGGTATTGTTCTTTTGGTTTTCTTTATTATCGTCTGCGTGCTTCTGGTGCTTTTAGTTTCTATCCAGAGCGACAATGAAGACGGAATGGGTGGACTCTTGGGCGGTCGTGGAACTGCTGCATTCGGTTCTCATTCTGCAAATGTGCTTACAAAGGCAACTACAGTTTTAGTAGTTCTTTTCTTTGTTCTTACACTTGGACTCGCACTTGTTAATAAAAAGCCAAAGACAGACAGCATCCTTAATTCTATTTCAGAAGAAGAAATTCTTGATGAATCTACAGTTTCAACTAACTGGTGGGAAGATTCAGAACAGACCGAAGCTGTAACAGAAGAAGCTGCTGAATAATTATTACTGAATAATATCTGACTTAATAAAAATCTGTCGTTTCGGTTTTTCCGGCTCGGCAGATTTTGGAGTTTTAAATGCAGGAAGAGATAAACGTAATAAACCATCTGCTTGCAGTAGAAAAGGAAGCTGCCGCACTCATCGATGATGCAGTAAAAGAGGCAGAAGCCAGAACCACACAAGCCCGCAATAAAGCCAATGCGCTTTTTAAACAAAAGTACGATCAGATTGCTGCAGAACTCCAGAACGAATACGAACAGACAATCCAAAATAAAAAATCAGAACACGAAACACATATGGACCAGTTCAAGCAGGAGCTGGAAAACCGTCCCCGCAATTACGAGGCCTTGAACAAGGCGCTTGATGACATTCTGGGGGCGTGATGGATAAATCTACTGCGCTTGCCTTTTGCTATGCCCAGGCGGCAGGGCTATTAAAAAAAGCTTTTATAAAGGAACGGGCTTCTCTTCTTTTTGCTCAGGAATCTCTTTCAGCTTTATGGGATCTTCTTTTTAATGAGCCGGCCCCTCTTGTTCCCGAGGTTTTACTTGCACGACAGATAGAAGAAAAGGCACTTGCAAATTTTCTGGCACAGTATAACAGCTTTATGAATCACTATGACTGTCCGCCTTCTGTGCTTACAGATCTGCTCAAGCTTTTTGAGACAGACTATACTGACCCACAGGCAGATATGCAGCTTTTGCGACAGAGCTGGAAATCAATTCAACATTATCATGGTTTAGACAGAGAAGGGCACGAAAAGCTTTTTCTGGATGAATATGTAATTAAAAATATAATCTGGGCCTTGAGACTCCGGCTTTATTACGAAATGACCGACGAGCAGATAATCGAAAAGCTTTTTTATGTAACAGATAAGGCCGATAAAAATGACCCGGTTGCAGGTCCTGCAATTAAGGTTCTTAGTTTTGATGTAAATAAATATTCCGACTGGGAAAACTGGAAATACGCACAGTTTCTTAATCCTCATGAAAACGGAGAGCTGTGGTGTGTAGACCCTGTCTGGATTGAACGTAAATATACTGGATATCAGGCAAAGCTTGCCGCTCATATCTTTCATCACTATACGATGCAGGATGCGGCCCTTGCAGCCTGGTTTAAGCTTAAAACTTACGAGCTTACCTGCATAAGAACAGCTGTAGAAGGGCTGCGTCTTAAGGTAAACCCGCAGGAAGCAATGGAGGCTGTGGGAATAAATGGCTAGAACGGCACAAATGCGGCTCATGGAGCTTATGGTTCTTAAACAGGACATTGCTCCGGTAATTGAATATATAGGAAAAAAAGAATCTTTTCAGTTTCAAAGCAAACCGGGAGAAGAAGCCGGAAGTGGTACGGGCAAAGCTTCCTCTAAGGATTTTGATGTAGATGCAAACTTTTATTCGAGCCTTAGGAACGCTTCTGTAAATCTTAATATTCCGCTTTCGGATGAAGAATTCAGCGCAATGGAAATTGCCGCTCCAACTGCCCAGGACCGCGAGGATGCAACCCGCATTATTAAAACCTATAATGACCTGGAAGCAGAGCTTGAAGCAGTCGCCGCAGAATTAACAAAGGCAACCGACGCATATAAAGAAGCCCTTGCTTTTGCAAACCTTAAGGTTTCTTTTTCAGAAATAGACAATCTTTCTTTTCTGGCACTACGCGTAGGAAAAATTGATGCTGCAGGCTTTGACGAGGTAAAGGCTCAGCTTGGAGTTAAGGCTGTTGTAGTTGCCCTTGGTGATGATAAATCTCATATTCTTGTTGCGGCTTCTAAAAAGAGCAGTGCAGAGGTAGACCTTGTACTGCAAAAGCTTGGTTTTGTTGCCCTGGAAATTCCGGAGAATTTTGAAGGAGTTCCACAGGATGTGCTGGACGGACTTGCAGGTCAGAAAAACAAGGCTGCCCAAAAATATGAAGAAATGGAGCAGACCCGCGCAAACTTTGCAGAAACACATAAGAGCGCCATTCATCATCTTATAAAGGTGTTTGCAATTGGAGTTCAGATTTCTGATGTTGAACGAACACTGGAATCAACCGAGCTTGTTTACCGCATAACCGGCTGGGTACCGCTTACCGAAACAGAAACCTATATGAAGGAGCTGGACAGCATTACCCAGGGACGCATTGCAATCCGCGTTTATTCTCCGCTTGAGGTTCCGAGTGTAATGTCGGGCAAGGAGCAGGTTCCTGTAAAGCTCAACCACGGCCGTTTTGTAAAAAGCTTTGAACGCATGATTTTCAGCTATGGTTCGCCGCTTTACGGAACAATAGATCCAACTCCGTTTGTTGCAATTTTCTTTACGCTGCTGTTTGGCATTATGTTTGGTGACCTTGGTCAGGGCCTTGTTTTCCTTCTGGTAGGAATACTCATGGGAGCAAAGGTAATAAAGGTTGGCGGCTGGAACAAGTTTGCGCCTATCTTTATTGCAATCGGTATAACCAGCTCGCTCATGGGCTTTTTGACCGGAGAATTTTTCTCTAATGAAACCCTGCTGGAGCCTGCTGCAGAATGGGTAACCGGGCTTTTTGGCACACCTCACGCACCGATTTTAAAGATGATGCCTTCGAGCGATCCTTCTTCCATTATTGCGATGTTTGGTGTGTTTGGAGTTGCAGTCGGAATCGGATTTATAATCAATACAATCGGATTGATTTTGAACATCATAAATAATATTTCGCGCAGGCGTTTTGACCATGCCTTTTTTGGCAAAAACGGACTTGCCGGTGCAATATTCTTCTGGTATGTAATTGTTATGGTGGTGCGCCTTGTGGTATTCCATCATTCAATTGCAGTGTACGACTGGATTGTAATTGGTGTTTCACTTTTCTTTGCGGCCTTTGCTGCTCCGTTTGAAAATCTTATTGCAGGACGACGCCCTCTGCTCGAAAACGGCTTTGGAACCTATCTTATTTCGGGAGTAGTAGAGCTTATAGAGGTTATTTCGGGTTATCTTTCTAATACCGTAAGCTTTGTGCGTGTAGGTGCCTTTGCACTTTCGCATGCCGTTCTGGACTTTTTGATTTTGACCCTTACCAATATGGTTGGTGGAGAAGCAAGCGTTGCGGGTATTGCAATTCTGATTGTGGGCAACGCAATAATTATAGTGCTTGAAGGAATGATCGTAGCAATTCAGGTTATAAGGCTGCAGTACTACGAATTTTTCTCCAAGTTCTTTAATGAAACAGGAAGAGAGTTTAAGCCATTTAAATTTGAAAACAAATAGGAGAAATAAAATGAAAAAGAAGCTTTTTCTTATTCTAACAATTATGCTTTGTGCGGGCGCTGCACTGTTCGCCCAGAACGCAGACGGCGCCGCAGAGGCAGCTGCTAATGCAGGCGGCATTTCTGCAGGAATTAAATATCTTGCTGCAGCAATTGCAGTAGGACTTGCCTGTATTGCCGGTGGTATTGCAGTAGCAAAGATTGGTTCAAGTGCAATGGGTGCAATGAGCGAAAATCCAGAGCTTTCCGGAAAGGCACTTCCTTTTGTAGGTCTTGCCGAAGGTATCTGTCTTTGGGGAATGCTTGTAGCAGTTTTAATCCTCATTTTGTAATTTTATTGTATCGTGAATTTTTATATCATCGGACAGCGCGAGATTGTTCTTGCTTTTAAGATGACGGGAATTGACGGAACTGTTGCAGATACACGCGAGCAGGTGCTCGATGCCTTTAACCGTGTTACCGGAAGGGGTGGTGTAGCAGGAGTTCCATCAGAGCAGATTCCAAGAGTTTTAATTCTTTCGGAAGAAGCCGCCGCACTTATAGAGCAGGAAGAAATTGAGTGGCAGAAAACAGGAAAATATCCTCTTATTGTGGAGGTTCCGGGCTTGAACGGACATATGAGTGGCCACAAAACACTTACGGATGCAATCCGCGAGGCTGTCGGAGTGAATGTTTAGGAGTTCTGTATGCAGGAATTACGTTCTACAGAAATATTAGATAATGAGATACGCTCAGAAGCACGACGCAAGGCAGAAGCCGTATTAAAGCGTGCCGACGAAGAATGTGAACAGATTCTTAGTGGTGTAGACAATCGCATAGAAGCTGCCAAAATCGAAAAGCATGAGTTTTATCAGAAAAAGCTTGCTGCCTTTGAAAAGGATATAGCTGCGTCTGCCCCGCTTGAAAAGCAAAGACTTAGTGTTTCCTTTGTACACTCAGAGCTTGTAAAGGCTTTGAATAAATATCTTTCTGCACTCAGCGAAGAAGAGCGTCTTGGACTTGTCCTCAAATATTGTGAGCCTTCAGTTTTTGCCGGCCGTGAGTTTAATGCTTATGTTTACGGCTTTGATATTCAAAAGGCACAGAATGAGCTCAAGGACGTGCTTGGAATAAAGCCTTTAAGCTGCACCAAAACAGAATTTGGCAGAACTATAATAGAAGATGATCTGGGTCTTGAAAAAAACGAAGGTATAATTTTGGAAACCCCTGATAAATCAATGCGCTGCAGACTTACCTTGAGTCAGGTTTTTGCAGGCATTATGGATAAATACCGCAAGCAGCTTAGCGATGCTTTGTTTGAAGGTGCAGGTGAGTCTGGAGGTGCAAAATGATAGAAGGAAAAATCACACGCATTTCTGGACCAATTGTTTATGCAACCGGGCTCGACGGCTGTGGTCTTTATGATGTAGTTGATGTTGGTGAAAAAAGACTTATAGGCGAAATAATCCGCCAGAATAAGGGCAACGCAACTATTCAGGTTTACGAGGAAGATACGGGCATGCACCTTGGCGAAAAGGTTGTATGTACCCAGCGTCCTTTGTCTTTGCGCCTGGGCCCCGGCCTTGTTGGAAACATTTATGACGGTATTCAGCGCCCGCTCAAATCTCTTTTTAACGGCGAAGACAAGGAATCTACCTTGGACGACAGCGCCTTTCTGCTTCCGGGCTTGCGTACCCAGCCGCTTGACGAAACCAGAATCTGGCATTTTGAAGCAGCCGAAGGAGTTGGAGAGGGCACACAGATTGCTCCAGGCTTTGTGCTTGGAACTGTAAAAGAAACCGAATCAATTACTCAAAAAATTATGGTGCCGCCGCAGCTTCGTGGCCGTAAGCTTGTAAAGTTTAACGGAACCGGCGACTACACTATAAACGATGTAATTGGTGTAACAGAATTTGACGAAGAAATATATCTTGCTCATTACTGGGCAGTTCGTAAGCCTCGTCCTTATACACAAAAGCTTGGTGTGTCCGAGCCTTTAATAACAGGACAGCGCGTAATAGATGTTTTCTTTCCTTTAAGTAAGGGTGGAACTGCTGCAATTCCGGGAGGCTTTGGAACCGGTAAGACAATGACACAGCATGCCGTTGCCAAGTGGTGCGATGCCGACCTTATTGTATACATTGGCTGCGGAGAACGCGGAAACGAAATGACCGAGGTTCTTACAGAGTTCCCTGAATTGATTGACCCGCGTACTGGACGTTCCATCATGGAGCGAACAATTTTAATTGCAAATACTTCCAACATGCCGGTTGCTGCGCGTGAGGTTTCGCTTTATTCGGGAATTACACTTGCAGAATATTACCGCGATATGGGAATGGATGTTGCAATCATGGCAGATTCCACTTCGCGCTGGGCAGAGGCCTTGCGTGAGCTTAGCGGACGTATGGAAGAAATGCCTGCAGAAGAAGGCTTTCCTGCATATTTACCGACCCGCCTTGCATCGTTTTATGAACGTGCCGGCCGTGTAGATACTCTTTGCGGCCAGCAGGGCTCTGTCAGTGTAATTGGTGCTGTTTCTCCACCGGGCGGTGACTTTAGTGAACCGGTAACCCAGCATACAAAACGCTTTATCCGCTGCTTCTGGGCTCTGGATCGCGAGCTTGCAAATGCACGCCATTATCCTGCAATCGGCTGGATAGATTCTTATTCAGAATATGCAGACGAGGTTCGCGACTGGTGGGAGGTTCGTAATCCTTTGTGGAAGCAGCTCCGCCAGCAGGCACTGGACCTTCTTAAAAGTGAGCAGAAGCTTGAACAGATTGTGCGCCTTATTGGTCCTGACGCCCTGCCTCCACAGCAGCGTCTTGTGCTCAAGGTTGCCGAAATGATTAAAAACGGCTTTTTGCAGCAGAATGCCTTTGACGACATAGACAAATACTGTTCAATAGAAAAGCAGATTCTTATTCTTGAGCTGATTATGGAATACTACCGCCGTGCAGATGCAGTTGTAAAACGCGGTGCACTTTTGATGAGAGTAACAAGTCTTCCTGTTTGTGACGAGCTTGTGCGCATTAAAATGCAGTATGCAAATGATCAGATAGATAAAATAGAAGAAATAAGGCAGAGACTTGACCAGCAGATGGGCGAGCTTGAACGGGCCTATTCTTCCAGAAGAGGTTAAGGGGATAAAATGAAAGGTGTTGAATATAGAGGAGTTACTTCTGTCGACGGTCCAATCATCGTCCTCAAAAGTACAGAAAATGTTTTTTACAACGAAACCGTCTGTGTGCGCGACCGTAACGGAAACAAGCGTACCGGTAAGGTTGTAGACATAAGCGAGTCGGCTGTTGTAGTCCAGATTTTTGGTTCTACTACAGGACTTGACCTTGACGAAACCAGCTTTGAATTTCTGGATGACCCTCTGGAGCTTAGGGTAGGCGACGGACTTTTGGGACGTGTTTTCAACGGACTAGGTGAGCCTGCAGACGGCTATCCGCCTATTGTTTCAAGCGAAAAACGCAACGTAAACGGAAACCCTATCAATCCTTATGCACGTGTTTATCCGCGAGACTTTATTCAGACCGGTATTTCTGCAATTGACGGAATGAACTCTCTTGTACGCGGACAGAAGCTTCCTATTTTCAGCGGTAACGGACTTCCTCATAACAAGCTGGCCGCACAGATTATCCGTCAGGCAAAGCTACGTAATTCAGACGAAAAATTCGTAATGGTTTTTGCGGGCATGGGAATTAAATACGACGTTGCAAAATTCTTTGTAGACACCTTTGAAGAGTCGGGCGTTCTTGCAAATGTAGTAATGTTCCAGAGCCTTGCAGACGCACCTTCGATTGAACGAATCATCACTCCGCGCTGTGCACTTACTGCCGCAGAATATCTTGCGTTTGAAAAGGGCATGCACGTACTTGTCGTTATGACAGATATGACCAACTACTGCGAAGCTTTGCGTGAAATATCTACAACCCGTGGTGAAGTTCCGGGACGTAAAGGATATCCGGGTTATCTTTATTCTGACCTTGCAGAGCTTTATGAACGCGCCGGAAAAATCAAGGGGTCAAACGGTTCCATTACACAGATTCCAATTTTGTCCATGCCAAATGATGATATTTCGCATCCAATTCCGGACCTTACGGGTTATATTACCGAGGGCCAGATTGTACTTGGACGCGAGCTTTCACAAAAGGGACTTTATCCGCCGGTATGGTCGCTTTCGAGCCTCAGCCGTTTGATGAAGGACGGTATTGGACCTGACATGACACGCGATGACCATGCCGCAGTTTCTTCCCAGTTGTTTGCTTCTTATTCAAAGGTAAAGACAATCCGTAACCTTGCGGCAATCATCGGCGAAGAAGAGCTTAGCGAGCTGGACCGACAGTACCTGCGCTTTGGAGAACGCTTTGAACAGGAATTTATAAGTCAGGGTGAAACCGAAGACCGCACCATTGAGCAGACCCTCGATATAGGCTGGAAGATTCTTGGAGAGCTTCCAGAAGAAGAGCTCACCAGAATTAAACCGGAACTTATTGAAAAATATAGAAAATGAATATAAATATTGCGCCTACAAAAACGAATCTTCTCTCTACAAAGGAACAGCTTGCTGTTTCGACAAACGGCTACGAGCTGCTCGAAGAAAAACGCGAGATTCTTGTGCGCGAGCTTATGCGTCTTGTAGAACAGGTAAAGCTTCTGGAGGACGAAATTGACAGGGCAATAGAACAGGCGTATCCGGCATTTAAGCGCATGCTCATGCTGGACGGCGCAGATCAGGTTGAAAAAATCTCAGGTGCAATTCACTATGATTTTGAAATGGAAGAAAGGACTGTAATTGTCGGCGGAATACAGTTTGAAACCCTGGATGTTCAGCTGCCCAAAAAAGAGCTTTTTTATTCCTTTCTTGGAACCTATGCAAACACTGATGCCGTAATCGTAAAGTTTCTGGACCTGCTTTCGCTTTTAACACAGATGGCAAGCATAAGGACTATTGTATGGAGACTTGCCGAAGAGGTTAAGCGTACCCAGCGCCGTGTAAATGCACTTGATAAAATGATAATCCCGCAGGCAACCGAGACGATAAAATATATAGAGAGTGTTCTGGAGGAGCGTGAGCGCGAAAACGTATTTGTGCTCAAGGCATTAAAGAAAAAGCAGGAGAAACAGAGCTGATGATAAAAAAAATCCTTGTTGCAATCAACGGTTCCGAAGGTTCAATAAAGGCAGCCATGTATGCAATTATGATGGCGCGTGACTATAACCTGGAAATCAAATTTATTTATGTAATTGACTCTGCCACTATCCGCTATCTTGGAATTAACCAGATGCTTGCCAAGGACGAAGAAACCGACTATAAGGTTGACCTTGCCTACGAGGGTCAGAACTATCTGGAATATGTTTCGGGACTTGCTGCAAGTAAGGGCGTAACTGCACAAACAGAGCTTCGCGACGGCACTGTAATTACCGAGATTCTTGATGTTGCCAAAAAGTTTGAAGCCGACCTCATTATCATCGGTTCGCAAAAACGCAAGAAAGAAGACCGCTTTATCAAACGCAATGTTCACTCTACTCACGAAAGCGATATTATCGAAAATTCGCGCATTCCTATCCTGGTTGTAAAGCCTGTTGATGAGATTGATGCACAGTTCAAAGTATTTTAAATGAAAGATTTTTATAAAGTTTTAGGTGTGCGGCAGGATGCAACTCTTGCAGAAATTAAGCGTGCCTACAGAGAAAAAGTTAAGAACCTCCATCCCGACCTTACCGGCGACATTACGCGTCACGAAGAATTTAACGATGTAGTTCATGCTTACCGGGTGCTTAGTGATGAACGCCAGCGCAGTATTTTTGACGAAGGCTTTTTTGTGCGCATGAAAAAAAATGTGCGCAATGCCGAAGAATTTGACTATTACAAATGGCTCAAGGCCCGCGAAGATGACGAAAGCCGCGCCAAATTTATTTTTTATACCCTCATGCATAACAAGGAAGACGAGGCTGTAGAAGAGTTCAAGCGCATGCAGATGTCACATGCAGACTTTTCACTCAAAAATTATTTTACCCGCGAAGACTTTATGGACTACGGCTACATTCTTGCAGAGGAGCTTGTAATCCGCGCAGAATATTATGATGCTTTTTTGCTGCTGGAACAGATTATCAAAATGGAATATTCCTACCGCTATTTTTATATATTCTTTCCAGAGGTTATCAATTTTACTCTTTCAATCCTCAAGCGTAATATTGACGGTGTTATAAGCGATGAGCTTGCCCTTGATGTTTATGAACGCGCCCTGGACCTTGAGTTAGGCAAGACAAACGACGCAATGTTCCTTCGAAAGATGAGCGAAGAATACCGCAGGCTCGGCGACCTGGCAACTTCAGAAATCTGTTTACGAGAAGCTGTCAAAATGTTAGAATAGCCGTATTATGATCAAGATTAAGACACTCGAAGAAATTGAAGGCATACGTAAAGCGTGTCATCTTACAGCAGATATGTTTAATGAGCTTCTGCCAAAAATCAAGGCAGGAATAAGCACTTATGATATTGATATGCTGTTCAAGCATTATATTGAATCACACGGTGGAACCCCTGCCTGGTATCAGGAAAATTTTCCCGGGGCAGTTTGCATTAGCATTAATGAAGAAGTAATTCACGGAATGCCGTCTAAAAAACGCATTGTTCAGGACGGCGACCTTGTAAGTCTTGATGTGGGAATTAATCTTAACGGTTATATAAGCGATACAACACATTCTGTTTTAGTGGGAAATGTTTCTCCACGCGTACGCAAGCTCAAGCAGGTTACCGAAGAATGTCTTGAGGCTGCAATAAAAGCCTGTGTAGTAGGCAACAGAATTGGCGACATTGCAAAGGCGGTTTATGGTATTGCTGCCGAAAAGCACGGCTACGGTGTAGTTTACGATTACTGCGGTCATGGGGTAGGGCTTGAGGTTCACGAGGATCCGAATGTTCCGAATGTGCCTTTCCGTGGAATGAACCCGCGCATTAAACCGGGCATGGTGCTTGCACTTGAGCCTATGATAAATCTTGGTGTACCTGATGTAGAGCTTCTGGACGACGGCTGGACTGTTGTAACTGCCGACGGAGAGGTTTCCTGTCACGAAGAGCATACGGTTGCAGTGTTCGAAGACCACACAGAAGTACTTACAGATTTGAACTATAAGTCGCAGAAATAACAAGTAATTAACCAGATGGCCTTTTTATAACAACTTTTTATGTTACGCTTTTGAAAAAATCGTATTATATTATATATAGATGTTATGTGTGGTCCCTAAGGAGAAAACCTGGGGTCCCTGAGGCGAGAATCTGGGGTCCCTGAGGCTCTCGAAGGGCTAAAAGATTACACATTTCAGGAGATGTTCTTATGAAAAAAATGCAAAAATTTTTAATCAGCGTAATTCTTATGGTGTCCATCTGTGGCTTTAGTTTTGCTCAAACATCAAAAGCAAGTCAGGCTTTGAGCATTGTCGAAGCTCTACAGACTACCTTCCAGTCGGTATCTGACACACTTCTGCCTTCTGTAGTAGAAGTTGATATTACTCAGACAAAAACAGTTTCATCAGCCTTTGGAGGAAGCTCAAATCCGTTTGAATGGTTCTTCGGCAACGGAAGCGACGGCTCCAGCGGCAATACCCGCGAATATCAGACTTCGGGCCTTGGTTCCGGCGTTATTGTTCGTAAAACAGGCAATACCTATTACGTTCTTACAAATAACCACGTTGCAGGCGAAGCAACAAAAATAAGCGTAAAGTTAAACGACGAGCGCACCTTTGAAGCAAAGCTTGTAGGAACAGACGATCGTATTGATATTGCCCTCATTTCCTTTGAAACAAAAGATAATCTTCCGGTTGCAAAGCTTGGTGATTCAGATAAGGTTAAGGCCGGAGACATCTGTCTTGCCTTTGGTGCACCGCTCGGCTACAGTCAGTCTGTAACACAGGGTATTGTAAGTGCAACAGGCCGTTCAGAAAGCTCAATGAGCTCAATCAGCGACTACATTCAAACCGATGCTGCCATCAACCAGGGTAACTCCGGTGGTCCTCTTGTAAACATTTATGGCGAAGTAATCGGTATTAATACCTGGATAGCTTCTTCTTCCGGCGGTTCTGTTGGCTTGGGCTTTGCAATTCCAATCAATAATGTAAAGAGTGCAATTGACGCCTTTATTAAGGATGGAAAAATTACTTACGGATGGCTTGGTGTTTCTCTGCTTGAAGTAAGCGATGAATATAAAAAAGAGCTTGGTGTTGGAAACCAGTCTGGTGCATTTGCTGCCGAAGTATTTAAGGATTCACCTGCATATAAGGCAGGAATTAAACCTGGTGACTATATCGTTGAGCTCAACGGCAAGACCGTAAAGAATGTAAACCAGCTTGTTCGCGATGTAGGTTACCTTGAAGCAGGTTCAACTGCCAAGTTTAAGATTCTGCGCGGTGGAGCAAAGACACTGGAGCTTACAGTAAAGATCGAAGCCCGTGCCAAGGATGTAGACAGTCAGAACAGCAAGCTATGGCCAGGCTTTATTGCCACACCTTTGACCGACGAAGTACGCGAACAGCTTAAAATAGAAAACAAGAAGGTGCAGGGTGTAGTAGTTTCTAATGTAGAAGCTAAATCCCCGGCCGCCAGCCTGCGCTTACAGGAAGGCGACATCATCACCGCAGTAAACGGCAAGTCTATAAAGAACGTAGCCGAATTCTACCAGGAGCTTTCCAACGCCACCAAGTCAATAAACTTTGACATCTACTCAAATGGCGGAACGGTAACTACGGGTACGTATAAGTTCTAATATACATCGTTTGTACAAACCCCAAGAGTGTATGACTTTTGGGGTTTCTGTTTTAACACAGTGTGTTTTTTTCTAAATTTACGTGAGGATCAGGCAAAATGCTTGGAAACTCACGTAATTTTTTTGATTTAAGCAATATGTTTACGTGTGAATTGGCTGAAATTGCAAAAACACACGTAAAAAAATTGCGATGGACTGAAGTGCTTACGTGTGAATTGTGGAAAGATGGGTGAAACGCACGTAAATTTTTGGGTAAAAAGTTTGAAAAAGCTAGAAAGCCGCTCTTTTTTGTAAAAATTTACGGGTGGTTTGGGTGAAAAGGGTAAAACACACGTAACGAGTTAGTGGAATGATGAAATTGTTACGTGTGAAATTCAGAGAGATAAAAAAACTCACGTAATTGTGGATTGCCGTGTCGCTGCGCTCCTCGCAATGACGGGGCCCTTCGAGAGCCTCAGGGACCACGGACGTTCCACTGTTTACTATTTCCTAACCCTGCAAAATCTGATATAATGGCGGTATGTATCGTTTATATGTTGAACGCCGCCCGGGCTTTGAAAACGAGGCAAAGAGTTATTTAGCACAGATTAATGGATTTTTGGGAATTGCCGGAGTTACCGGAGTTCGTTACTTTAACCGCTATGATATTGAAAATGTGAGTGATGAGGTTGCAAAGATTGCGGCTACACGCATTTTTTCTGAACCACAGAGCGACTTTGTTTTTACAGAAAAGCTTCCTAAACATAACGGAAAAGAAATTATCTGGGAGTTTTTGCCTGGACAGTATGACCAGCGTGCGGACTCTGCAGAGCAGTGCCTTTCTTTGCTGCGTGCGGGACTTGCAAATGCCGGCGTAAAAACCTTGAGCGAACCGCCTGTTGTCCGCTGTGCAAAAATTGTTGTGCTTGAAGGAAAGGTTAGCAACGACGATATTGCAAAGATTCAGAATTACCTTATAAACCCGGTTGATTCACGCCTTACAGACGATAAAAAACCTAAAACACTTAAGATGGATATAGAAGAGCCTGCAGACATTCCTGTTGTAGACGGCTTTATTAAAATGAACGACGACGAGCTCGAAGCCTACCGCAACAAGATGGGTCTTGCCATGGATCATGCAGACATCAAGTTCCTTCAGGACTACTTTAAAAGCGAAGGCCGCGACCCTGTGGAAACAGAAATTCGTGTACTTGATACCTACTGGTCTGACCACTGCCGCCACACAACCTTCCTTACAGAGCTTAAGGACATAAAGATCGAAGACGGTCCATACGCTCCGCTCTTTAAAAAATCTCTTGAAAATTATACTAACATGCGTACCGAAATGTATGCCGGTCGCACCGACAAGCCTGTCTGCCTTATGGACATGGCTGTAATTGGAATGAAGTATCTTAAAAAGCACGGAAAGCTTGAAGATATGGAGGTTTCTGAAGAAAACAACGCATGTTCTGTTTATATAGACGTACATTACACTGCAGACGAAAAGGGTAAGCCGCTCGCTGCAGACGATCCAAAGGCAACTGAACGCTGGCTTATGATGTTCAAAAACGAAACTCATAACCATCCGACAGAAATTGAACCTTTTGGTGGTGCTGCAACCTGTCTTGGTGGTGCTATTCGTGACCCGCTTTCCGGCCGCAGCTGGGTTTACCAGTCAATGCGTATTACCGGTGCTGCAGACCCAACTGTTCCGCTCAGTGCAACTATGAAGGGTAAGCTTCCTCAAATTAAGCTTTGCCGCGAGGCTGCACAGGGCTTCTGTTCTTACGGAAACCAGATTGGTCTTACAACCGGTCAGGTAGAAGAAATCTATCACCCTGGCTATGCTGCAAAACGTATGGAGCTTGGTGCTGTAATAGCCGCTGCTCCTGTAGATACAGTTATCCGCGAACGTCCTGAACCGGGCGACATTATCATCCTGCTTGGTGGTGGAACCGGCCGCGACGGTATTGGTGGAGCCACAGGTTCCAGCAAGGTTCACACTGTTAAATCTGTTACAACTGCTGCTGCCGAAGTTCAGAAGGGTAATGCAGTAGAAGAGCGTAAGATTCAGCGTCTGTTCCGCAATAAGGAAGTTAGCCTGATGATCCGCCGCTGCAACGACTTTGGTGCCGGTGGTGTTTCTGTTGCAATTGGTGAGCTTGCCCCTGGTCTTGAAATTGATCTGGACAAGGTTCCAAAGAAGTATGAAGGCTTAAACGGTACAGAGCTTGCAATCAGCGAAAGTCAGGAACGCATGGCTGTTGTTGTACGCAAGAGTGATGTAGACCGCTTTATTGCTGCCGCCGCTGCCGAAAACCTTAACGCTGTAGTTGTTGCAGAAGTTACAGATACAAACCGCCTTGTTATGAAATGGCGTGGTAAAACTATTGTAAATATTGGCCGCGAATTCCTTGATGCAGCCGGTGCTCACCACGAAGCAACTGCTCTTATTGAACAGCCTGCCGAGCCTGCTAAGTCACCGCTTTTGAATCCGCTTGAAGCTGCTGCCGAAGAATTAAACAAGCCTGTAAAATGCGAAGGCTGTGTAGAAAATCATCTGCGCGATGCCTGGCTTGCAAATATCAATGACCTTAGCTGCTGTTCTCAGCGCGGACTTGGCGAACGCTTTGACGGTTCAATTGGTTCAAGTACAATCCTTTTCCCTTATGGTGGAAAATATCAGAATACTCCGGAAGCCGGTATGGCTGCAAAGATCCCTGTTGTGTCTCCACGCGAAACCTCAACCGCAAGTATTATGGCTTATGGCTTTGACCCTCGTGTTGGTCAGTGGTCTCCATGGCACGGTGCAAAAACTGCAGTGCTCAGCTCTCTTGCAAAGATTACCTGTCTTGGTGGAAAGGCACGCACATCACGCCTGAGCTTCCAGGAATTCTTTGGCCGTGCAGTGAACGAAAAACGCTGGGGTTATCCTGCAGCTGCTTTGCTTGGTTCTATTGATGCCCAGGTAGAAAGTGGTTGTGCTTCTATTGGTGGTAAGGACTCTATGTCCGGTACCTTTGAAGATATCAACGTACCGCACACACTTGTAAGCTTTGCAGTTAATCACGACGAAGCAAAGAACGTACTGAGCGGTGCTTTTAAGGTATTTGGAAACCGCATTTATATGGTAAAGGTTCCTTATTCAGACCTGCTTGAGCCTGATTACGAAACCTTCCTTAAAAACTCAGATGTACTTTACGAATTAAATCAGAAGGGAATGATTTCTTCTATGTATCCTGTTGGACCTGGCGGTATTGCAGAAGCAGTTACCAAAATGGCAATGGGAAATATGGTAGGAGTTAAGTTAGATGCCGAGGCCCTTCGACAGGCTCAGGGACCACAGACTGCTCAGGGACCACAGAACTTATCAAATCTCTTCATCCCAACCTACGGAAACATCATTGTAGAAGTTCCTTCTGCTTACTATTCAGATTTTGAAAACGCAGGCTTTGTTGACGGAACAGTAGTTCAGCTTGGCTGCACAGACGATAAACCAATCATCACAATCCGCAACGCAACTCTTGGCGGTGTAACAAATCCTGAGGTTGCAATAAGCCTTTATGATTGTGTTGAAAAATGGGAAGACAAGCTTAAGGAAGTATTCCCTCGCGTAAGCGGCGCTGCCGTACAGGATGAGCTTCCTGAATGGGCAACAGGCGTACATAAATCTTTAAGCGATATCCGCAAGGCTCCTGCCTTTGTTCAGCCAACCTCTCATCCAAAGGTATTGCTGCCTGTATTCCCTGGAACTAACTGTGAATACGATATGGCCCGTGCCTTTAATCTTGCCGGTGCAGACACAAAGATTCTCGTGCTTCAGAACAGAACACAGGATCAGCTTACACAGTCGCTCGACCAGCTTGCAAAGGAATTGCGTGATACTCAGATTCTTGCCCTCAGCGGCGGCTTCTCTTCTGGTGACGAGCCTGACGGTTCTGCTAAGTTTATTGCAAACGTACTTAAGGCCGGCAACATAAGCGAAGAGGTTATGAACCTGCTCAAAAAGCGTGACGGTCTTGTAATTGGTATTTGTAACGGCTTCCAGGCTCTTGTTAAGACTGGTCTTGCTGTTTACGGTGATATCCGCGACATGACTGATGATATGCCAACCCTTACTTACAATAGAATCGGACGCCATATCAGCCGCATTGTTCGTACCCGCGTTGTAAGTGCAACAAGTCCTTGGGCACTGCATCCTAGTGTAGTAGATCAGCGCAACCATCTCATCGCAATAAGCCATGGTGAAGGACGCTTTGTTTGTGACGAAGCAACTGCCAAAAAGCTGTTTGAAAACGGCCAGGTATTTACTCAGTATGTAGACGAATTTGGACGCCCTGCAATTACAGAGCCTGATAACCCGAATGGTTCTGCTTATGCAATCGAAGGTATTACAAGTCCGGACGGACACGTACTTGGAAAGATGGGTCACTCTGAACGTGGAGTAGGCATGGCAGCAAACGGTGCAAGCTTTGACCTGTTCAAGAACGTAGGAGGAAATCCTCTTACTAACCCAATTGAAACAACCTGCCAGAACGTATTTGCCGCTGGAGTTTCATACTTTAAATAGACCCTGAAACAAGTTCAGGGTGACAGGTGAGTTAGATATATGAAAAAGATTTTTTTAGTAATGACAGTTATTCTGAGCGCAGTGCTTTTTCTTGGCTGCGGCAACAAGGCCATGCTTGATGATTACGGCTGCTTTGTAAACTATGAGGATGCGCTCAAAAATGCTCAGAGCAAAAAGCTTCCGCTGCTCGTTTTGTTCACTTCACAGGGAGACGACGAACAGAGCACTCAGCTTGTTTCTGATGTAATTAAGGCTCCGGAATTTGCCACAGATATTCTTAAGAAATATTCTGTGCTTCATGTAGATTTTTCTGAAAATGCATATCAGAAAACTACAGCACCTGACAATGCCGACGCAAAGCAGCAGGAGCTTGCAAACACCTATACTGCAATCATGCAGAATAACTACCAGCTTGTAATGCTCTTTAATGTAGAAGCAATGCCTGCCGCCTATTTGTGTACAAAGGAAGGCTATGTCGTAACTCCTGTAGATATGACCGAGGACATTTCTTCTGTTGCTGGACTTACAGCTGCGCTTAATGCGCTCCGTCCTGAGTTTGAGATTTTTGAAGAGATGGTAAAGGAAACCTCAAAGGGGTCTGCCACTTCAAAGGTAGAAGCAATTGACGGACTTTATAGAATTACAAAGGCTGAATACCGTACCTTCCTTTTGCCATTGGTTCAGAAGGTTCCACAGCTTGATAAAAAGAATGAAACAGGTTTGGTTGGAAAATACATAGTTGCAACTGCCGAAGCCAAGGCGCTTTCTGCTTATTCGCAGGGAGATGTTGAAACTGCAATTGCACAGTATCTTTTGGCAGCAGACAACGAGTTTGTAAAGGCAGAGGACAAGCAGGAATGCTTTTATACAGCTGCCTATCTTTCGGCCTACAGCGGCTCAGAAGATTATAATGGAATCTTAACTTATCTTCAGACAGCCTACGATCTTGCTCCTTCTTCTGATAAAGCCGATGCAATCAAAGAAGCTGTAGATTATTTTACTCTCATTGTAGATAACAGTGACCAGTATCTTATGGATACAGAGGTAGACGCAAAGTAAGCTGATGGAAGATATACCCTCGTATCTGTTTATAATAGCGGCCGCACTTATCATTCTTTCGATGCTGTTTTCCATTTCGGAAAGCGCCTTTCTTGGAATGAATAAGCTGCGGCTTAGAATCCTCCGAAAAAATAAAAACCGTCGTGCCCTGCGTGCGGGAAAGCTCCTTGATAAAAAAGAGCATCTTATAAATACAATCCTTATTTCCAACGATCTTGTAAATATTTTTCTTTCGGCAATTTTAACTTCCATAGCGCTTTCGCTTTTTGGAACAAAGGGTGTTACCATAGCAACCTTTACGGCAACAATTCTTCTGCTTATTTTTGGTGAAATTACTCCAAAGACAATTGCTACCCGTTGTCCGGATTCCATTGCGTACGGACTGAGCGGCTTTATAAGCATTTTTGTAAAGCTCATGCACCCTCTGGTTTTTATTGTTACAGCCTTTGCACGTCTTGTTCTGCGCATCTTTGGAATTAAACCCGACAAAAACAAAAAGTCCTATACCGAAGAAGAAATAAAAACCTTTTTTGAAATGAGCAGTGAGTCCGGAATTATTGAAGAGGACGAAAACCGCTTTATGAACCAGATTTTTAAGTTCAGCGATTTAGAGGCTCAGGATATTATGGTTCCGCGTACAAGAATCCGTGCAGTTCCTCATGATGCAAGCTACCGTGACATAATTGAACTTTCGCAGCGACTTGGCTTTACGCGTTTTCCGGTTTACAGAAAATCAATCGATGACATTGTGGGAATTATCTATCTTAAGGATATGATAAAGTATAAAAGCTGCCCTGACGATTTTAAGCTTTCGGCTGTTATGCGTCCTCCGCTTTTTATTCTTGGCACTAAAACAATGTCTTCGGTTCAGCAGATGATGTTTGAAAGCCATCAGTCCATTGCAATAATTGTAGATGAATATTCCGGTACCGACGGCATTGTTACCGAAAAGGATATTTCGCGTGAAATTTTTGCCATGCCTGGTGATGATTCTCTGCGCGGCAAGGTTTTTGATTTTGACTCGGTAGAAGATAAACGCGACTTTGAAATAAACGGCTCTGTGCTTCTGCGTGTTTTGCGCGAGGACCTTAAAATACCTTTGGATTCCACAGTAAACGAAACTATAGGCGGCTGGGTAACCGAACAGTTAAACCGTATGCCCGTAAGCGGAGATTTTGTAGAATACGAGGGCTGGGTTTTTGAAGTAAAAAAAATACAGGCACACAGAATTGAACGCATGAGGATTTACCGTGAGGGTAAGCCAGAGGACAGGGAGGCAGAAGAATGAGCATAACCGTTTTTGATGTCATTCAGCTTGCAGTTATTTTTGTCCTCATCTGGTTTGTCGGATTTTTTACCTCTTCTGAAACAGCCTATATTTCGTTGAGCCGCGTAAAGCTTAGGCGAATGCAGGAGACCGGAAAAAAGAGTGCCCGCACTGTAGCAAAGCTCAAGTCAAATATGCCGCGCCTGCTTACAACAGTTTTAATCGGAACAAACTTTTTGAATGCTCTTATTTCGGCACTTGCTACTGCCCTGGTTGTTAAGGTGTGGGGTGGTGGAGGAGTAGGTCTTCCAACTCTTGTTACAGCCTTTATTATTACAACCTTTGGTCAGATTATTCCAAAGACAATTGCCGGCCGCAATCCGGAAAAAAAATGTCTTTCAAGCTCCGTGCCTCTGCTGGCTCTGGAACGCATTTTCTTTCCTGTAATATTTTTGTTTGAACGCCTTTCGCATGCCGCAGTATGGCTTGTAGAAAAAATCATAAAGCCGCGTGAGCATCTCATTACCGAAGAAGAGCTTAAAACCTTGATTGATGTTGGCGAAAAGGAAGGCACTATAGAAAAGAACGAAAGCCGCATGCTCAATAAAATAATTAAGTTTAATGACCTGGCTGCTACCGACATTATGAAGCACCGCTCGTTTGTAAGCATGGTAAGTGCGGACGCAAGCTATGAACAGGTTGTAAATGAGTTTTTAAGCTCTGGCTTTTCTAACCTTACCGTTTATAAGGATGAACCCGAAAACGTAGTTGGTGTTATTCACTATAAGCAGGTTTTGTACGGAAATGAAAATACAGACACTGGCAGCGGATATGCAGGCCGTATTATGGACGAGGTGCTTTTTGTGCCTGGAAGCTTTAGTGCCCTGGAGCTTTTGCAAAAGCTGCGTGAAGAAGAAAATAAGTTTGCCGTGGTTTTAAATGAGCAGGGACAGACTGCCGGTATTGTAACAATAGAAGATATTATCCGCGTTGTGTTTGGCCGCATGACAGATGAAAATTCGCGTGACAATATTCCTGCCGAAGATAAAATACAGTTAGTCTCTGCTAACACCTTTGTAGTTCCAGGCGACCTTAAGCTTGACGAAATTAATTCAATTCTGCATCTGAATCTTGAATCCGAAGAAATGAATACCTTTGGCGGCTGGGTTTTAGAACAGATAGGTTATCTGCCGTCTGCGGGCATGGTGCTTGTAAAAAACAAGGTTTTATACACAGTAGAAGAGGTTGTTCAGAGACGGATTACCAGGGTTAGGATCAGAATTTAAAAATAAAACTGATAAACAAGTGCATAAGTAAACAGCAGTCTGCTGGAGCCGCCAAGATCTGACATAGAAGGCTGATCTGAAAGCTCCTCAAAGGAAGTTTTTGAAGAATAAGTATAGCCGTAGGCTTTTGGAGAAATATTTACGCTTCCTTTAAGGCCAAGCTTATTGTGTTCATTTATTTTCCAGAATAATTTGATTGAAGAATCAAAAATAAAAACATCCTGGAGCTTGTCATTAAAATAACAGGTTTTGCCGGAATCATGTCTTTCAAAATGGTCATCATAGGCATCATATTTATTGATATAGGTTACGAGAAATGAAAGGTCTGTTTCAAAGTATTTTGCGAAATCAAGCTTAAGCGAAAGTCCTGCAAGTGGTGCAGTAAAGGCCTGGGAATAGGTAATGACTGTGGCTCCTGCTGTAAAATACTCTTTTGCCCAGCCGTTGCTTTTGTAAAGTGAATATCCGCTTTTTCCAAGAAAATAAAAGCTTTGTGCTTCAATACCGATTTTTGGTGTTATAGAAAAATTTAACTTTTGATTAAGAATAAAGGTGTAGCCAAAGCAAAAGCGTGTTTTGGTAAAATTATCCAGATACATCAGATGAATTGAATAATTAGTAATCTGGTCTATAGGGTCGCTCGGCCAATAAATAGGATTAAGCCAGTCAAAGTCTTCCATAATTCCGGCAAGACTCGGGAAGGCAGTTTTAAAATCAAAGTCAAAGGAATAATGCTCAGAAAAAGTAAGGTTTACTGCGGCTCCCGTATAAAAAACATTTTGAAGCTGCCAGTCAAGCTGACTTTCCCTTGCAGTAGGTGTTGTGGTTATTGTGCTTTGTGTAAAAACACTGTCGGCATACCATACGTTTTCAAAGATTGTTCCATAAATGCCGCCAAATTCTGGTTCAAAGCTGAATTGTAAATTGCCTGCACAAAGAGGAAATGCAGAAAGGAGAATCAAGGCTGTAAGAACAAGCTTTTTATTTTTCATAATAATATGTGTATCCCACCGAGAATGTAAAATCATGCTGCTGCAGCTTGCCGGGGTTGTCTACCTCTGACCAGCTGATTTTTGATGCGCTTTGATAAAGGCTTATGTTGTCTGCAAAGGAATAGCAGTAGAGTGCCTTTAAGCTTAGCCTGTGCTGTTCGCTTACTTTGTATTGTAACAAAAAAGAAGAATCCAGTGCAAGTTTTCTTGTGTTATTGAAAAGCGTATATTTTGTGCTGCGCCTGTGATGTGTGTCCAACGTATTGCTCTTTAAGGATGGCAGAACCTGAACTACAAGCGAAGAGCTTAAGTTATCTGAAAAGTTTAAATTGATTTGAGTGCCTGCGCCAAAAAAGAAATTCTGTTCTTCAAGCGTTATGATTTTTCCTTCAAGCTGTTTTTTAGGAATGTCACTTGTCCAGGGGGCATGAATAGCATGACCGTTTTGTTCGCCAAGCTTTTCTCCATACTGACGGTAGCCGTTTGTGCTTGTAAAGCTAAAGTAAGAATATCTGAAAGAAATAAAGGGGATGAGCTCCAGTCGTTGTGCCGGCTTAAACAGATAGCCAGCCTTTGTGTCTGCATAAAAATAGTTATCAAGATTGTTTTCGTGGATTGAGTAATGTGTAAGCTCTCCCGTGCCGGTTGAAAAAAGATTTATCCAGTCCCAATCCTGCATTTTTCCTGTGGAGGATGGTAGGACATAAAAGCCTCCCACATTAAAATAAAGCTTATTAAAAACAAGGATTTGTGCGCTTGCGTCAAACGAGGGAAGTCCGTAGCTTTCCCATTTTAAAAGGCTGCTTGTTTTTGCGTCGCTGCCTTTTTTATCAAGCAGGCTTTCGTTAATTATTGTGCTGGCAGGACCAAACCAACCGTTTAGCGTTAGCTTAAAATCTGCCTCCGAAGCGGAAAAAAGTTCAAACGAGAAAAATAAAAGGATTCCGGCTATGACAGCTTTTTTCATTATTCTCCCAGCGGATCTACATTAAAAAGTTTTGCCAGCTGCTTACGGGTTGCTTCCATATCCTTGGGGTAGGGTGCGGTGTAGCTTACCTGCTGGCCTGAAACAGGATGTGTAAATTCTATTTTGTAGGCATGGAGTGCAAGACGGCTGAGCAGAGGGCGTTCTTCGTCCTCGTCACCGTTCCATTTGCGTTTAATTTCGCTGAGTCGTACGGGCTTTTGGTTTCCGCCATAGAGCGGGTCGCATACAATTGAAAACCCGTTTGCTGCCAGGTGTGCACGAATCTGATGTGTTCGACCTGTCAAAGGCTTGGCAATAATCCAGGAATAAGGGCCGCATGAACCAAGATTTATAAAATCGGTTACGCTTGGCTTTCCGTATTTTTTGCTTACAACGGTACGGTGGCGTGCATCTCCATCCGGCTGAAGTGAAAGGTCTACATGTAAGTCCTGCCATAGCGGATGCCCGTAAACAAGTGCGTGGTAGGTTTTATGAACCAGACGCTTTTCAAACTGTTCCGAAAGCTTTTTGTGAGCCTCTGCTGTTCGTGCATAAACAATAACACCAGAAGTATCCTTGTCTATTCGGTGAACTGCGTAAAGCTTTCCAAATTCCTCTTGAGCCAGAAGATCCAGTCTCGGCGCATTTTCGTCATACCTGTCTGCCGCAATAAGAATGCCCGACTGTTTATTGAGAACAACTATATCGTCATCGCTGTAAATTGTAGTGTACCCGTTGTTTTTTGCCATAATCACAGTTTATCAGAAAACCATCAAAAAAAAAACTCCCCTCCAAAAAGTGAAGGGGAGCGCCACATAAAAATCCGAATGACTAGTCTGTAAGATATACTGTGAAAGGATAACTTACGGTTGTCATCTGATATCTTGCTGTAATTAAACAGTTGTAAACATAACCAGTAGGAAGGTTCTTAAGAGGAATACTGAAGGTGTTAGCACTTGCTCTTGCAGCACCAACCTGTTCCTGATTATAGTAGGTTCTTCCTGCATAGGTAATCTTGAAAGATACCTTGTCATATTTCCAGGTACCGGCAGGAGTTGTTTCAGCAGGTACGGTAACTGTAACTGTTGTAAGTTTATTTTCTGTATCGTTTGGATCTACTGGAAGGGTAGCCTTTGAAACTTGATTAGTTGTAGTAAGAGAAACATTTCCAGCAGTCAAACCAAATCCTGTTACCCAGGCTGACAATATATCATATGTAGCATCATTATAAATCTCGATGTTACCTTCACGTGAATAAGATGCATAAAGATCAAGATTTTTGAAGTCGGCATATGGATCTGGAGCATAAGTTGCACCAGTTGCATCAGGATACTTTGTACCAGTTGTAAGATCTGTAATCCAGTAAATCCAGTCTGCTGGACCCTGATACAGATATGGATTTGCTTCTGTTCCAAGTCCTGTATCTGCATCCTTTACAGGATTGAGTACTGCATATTTGTGTGAAGCATCATTCTGGCTCCAGTAAACAATCTTATCCAGATAATTTTCAGCTGGTTCTGCTTCTTTATTACATGAACCATCGTTCCATACACCACCCTGATTATAGTAATGTACTCTGTAGCGGTTTATTGTATCCAATGTATCTGTATCATCTTCTACACAATTAATTTTAAGATATGCAGCAGTATTTGAATAACCGGCATTGTTTTCTGAGTAAAGACGAGCAATATAGCGTTTACCAAGTTCAAGATAAACATCTACATAATCGCTGTTGGCAAACAGAGAACCACCTCTGTAGAATCTAGTATCGCTGCGAATATCATTAAGGTAGTTGAATGAGTATTTTGCATTTGCTTTTGTTGGGTCTGGATCTGCAGCAGGGTCAGTACCAAAAATTGCTTCAAAGTCATCTTTATTAGCACCAGATGCAGTTGCAAGATCGTCAGCAACTTCTGCAATTTCCAATGCAAAGTTCATTTCTGTTGTAACACCAGAACCATCCCATGTAAAGTGTGCAGTATAATATCCAGGATACTTTGATTCTTCTGCTTCATTAACAACGTCAGAAGTTCCCATTGCTTTGTTAAATGTAACTGTAAAGTTTTCTGGGGTTGCAGGTTTTACACCGACAAGGTTTGGAATAATAATGGTTTTTTCTACAGTTTTTCCTGGTAGAATAATGATTGTATCATTCCATACATATTTACGAAGCTCTTGTATTCCATCGGCTCCTACAGGTTTAGTAAACTCAACCTGGAAAGAGTAGGTACCAGGGGCAATATTTGTTTTTGTGTATGAAGCTGTTGAAGGTGTTGGAGGTGTTGCATCACTAAAAGTAAGGGCTTGTACCAGAGTGTCACCAGCAATTTTTGCACCTGTTATAATATCGTAAATATATGCAGTTGCTTGATATCCGTTTGGAATAACCATACCGTCTGCAAGCTGTAATGTAAGATTAGCACCACCAGTTTTGCTCAAGCCTTTTGGTGTAAGAGTAAACTTGATTTGATTTGTAAACATCATATCAACATTGCCGTAACCTATAAGAACAGCTCTTGGTAAAATATCGTTTTCTGTTGGATTTTCAGAAAGTGGTGTTTCTGTTAAATCTGCTGTTTCACAAGCAGCAAGAGTCAATGACCAGTTGTAACAGTCAATATCAAGAACTACTTTTCCAATTACACCATCGGTAGATGTAACTGTTACAGTCTTTGGTGCCAGTGTCTGCCCGCTTTGTGCAGTTCCCCACAAATAGAACGTCAAATCTGTTTTTGCAGAAAATGGTTCTGCTACAATAGTACGACCAGCTTCGTTTGTTTTTTCAAACTTAATCATCTCATTCTGCGCAATCGTGATGTTCAGAGGCTGTTTGTCGCTGCCGGTAAAGGTTCCGGTGTTGTTGTGCTTACAGGAGCCTAGAACTGCAGCAAACGCCAATAGCGCAAGGGCGATGATGCTCAGAATTTTTGTTGTTTTAGTTTTCATATCACTCCTCCTTGAAGAAATATGCTTGTCCGTAGACTTGTTCGTAGATGACGATGGAGCACCAGTCCTTGTACTCCTTGCCGTCATTTCCGATTACTTTCAGATGTAAAATATAAGTTCCGGGGCCTAACTGCTCTGACGCACTTATGCGTGAACGGGGAACATAAGCTCGGAACTCCCGTTTGTCCTTACCGCTTTCTGAATAAAAATCCAGACCGGCGGTAATGTCCTGCAGGGTAGAGGTTATTTGACTTTGCGAACCCTGCTGATTATATATAATTTTATAAAATACCCATTCATAAGCGCTGCACTTGTAGGGCGCAGCAACATTTATTGAACCCTCCGAACTTACAAAGTAGGTTGGGTCCAGCATTCTGTCCGCCTTAAACTCCTTGTCTCCTGGACTGTATATTATGTCCATATTTGTAGCAGGCTCGTAATGACTATTGTAATCTTCAAGCATGCTGTTTATGTCATCTTTGCAGGCGGTTGCAATAAGCATAAGCAGTACGCATAAAGAGAACAGTAACTTGTCACCAAAAGTTCTGCTGCGCATAATACTCCTCTTATATTTTCGGCACATGGGTCGAAAAAACGCACAAAATTATCGGCAGAATTTAAACTTTTTTTAGCAAATTCTTCCTAAAACGCGAAAATTTTTTAATTTTTTTGGATTTTTTTGTTTTTGAATTGTTTTTTTGAGTTCGTCTGCAATTGTATATCAGGTTTGCGCATAATGCAAGTTTTTTTTTTGAAATTTTTACAAATTTGCACAAATCACTATATCGGTGTATTATAATAGAGGGCAGGGATAAATGAACACCTTAAGACGTTTCAAAAAACAGCTTCTCTTTGTTTTTATGCTTTTTGCATTTGCGGGGCTTGGTTTTTCTCAAAGCAGCCGCACCTGGAGCAATGATTATCGTTTTTATGCCTATGTTCAAGATTCGCAGGTCATAGTCTGCGATGCCGAAGATGGTTCCACACAGCTTTTAATTCCAGTCGATTTTGAAAGCATTCTTTCAATTAAATTTATTGAGGGTGGTTCGCAGGAGCAGGGTGAATCTGCTTATTATCTTCGCATTATGGGCAGTTCACAAGGCGCCTCTGTTTCCCAGCTGCATATGCTTGCCCGTAAGACTGATGATTTTGGCGGCGAGTTTCTTGAGGATTATATATTAATAGAAGATTCTGACAAAAATGCCCCGGAGGTGGAAGCTCCCGCAGAGGCACCGACAGAGACACCAGTCGAAGCTCCCGCACAGGTACCGGTACAAGAAGCCCCTGCAAACGAACCGCCTGCACAAGAATCTCCAGCCCAAGAGCCATCAGATCAGGAAGCCCCGGCCCAGCAGTCTCAAGCCACAAAGGAAGAAACTCACGAGTACGAAGCGCTTGCCCTTATCCGCTATAAAAACTCAGATACTATTTCCTTTAAGCTCAAGATTTCTTATATTCCAAAGCCGTATATTCTTGGCATAAGCCTTACCGGCGGTTATACGGCCTACAAGCTTCTTCAGCCTTTTTATTTTGGTGGTTGTATTGAGCCTCATATCGGTATTCCGCAAAAAAAGTTTCCATATAAATACGAAATCAACGGTCAGCCAATTTCGGGTCCTCTTATAATAGGAGGAAAGCTCTACGCACCTTTTGGAATCTGTGTGTATCCGTTTCAGGAGAATATAGAGGTTTTTGCCGAGCTTGAGCCTGGAATTGCCTTTAATATGCTTTGGAATACAAAATTCGGCAAGGATTCAATCACAAGCAAGCTTTATCCATCTTTTTACGGGGCATTTAGAACCGGTGCCTCCTATAAGGGCTTTTCTGCCTACATCGAAGCAAATTACGATGCAATCCTTGGCTTTGGCTTTAGTCTGGGGGTAGGCTACAATATTAACGTAAGCTTTGCGCCGTCTACACAGAATAACGATTGACCTTAAAAAGACCTCAAAAAAAGAATTGCACCAATCCAAAAAACATAATACAATAAAATAATGGAACAGATTGTAAGAAAAAACGGTCTTTTGTATACTCCAGACCTTCATACTGTGCTTGGCGTAGATATCGAAGCCGGAGAATTTACAGGCCGCGTGCCTTTTGGTGCACATTATATAGATGAAGAAGTTTTTACCGAATGTCCTTATGAAAAAATTGACCTGCCCGATTCTGTAGTTGGAATTGGCGCCGCTCTTTTTAAGGATTCGCCGGACCTTAAAACTGTAAGACTTCCGGAGAAGGTAACTGAGCTTCCGCCTTATCTTTTTTCGGGCTGTACCTCTCTGACTAAGGTCAAAATGCCTAATGTTGTTTATGATTTTCCCGAAGGCTTGTTCCAGAACTGCTCAAGCCTTGCAGATATTCCGTTCCGTGCAGGCATAAAAGAACTGCCTTCCTTTGTATTTTCCGGCTGCACCTCGCTGGTTTCGCTGGTAATTCCTCCTACTGTTGAACGCATTAAGGAGAACGCCGCCAGTGGCTGTACAAAGCTTACTACTCTGGTGCTGCCTGTTTCACTTAAGGAGCTGGATCCGCTTGCCTTTGAGGATTGCCCAAATATCCGCAATATCCGAATCAGCGAAGATAATCCTATTTTTTATGTAAGCGAAGAAGACGGCTGCCTTTATGAACGTACTGCAACCGGGGATAAGCTTCGTCTTAGTGTTGCAGGCGCTCAGGCTACAACTGCAGGACTGATTAAAGAAAATGTTGATGATGAAGCAGATCCGGAAATAGAAGCCTTTTATACCGACGAAGATATTCTGGAAGAGGATGATGACTTTAGTGCAGAGGTTAGCGGTGATGATGTTGCCGAACAGGCCGTTGCACAGGAAGCCGAAGAAGAGGAGGAGGAAAAATCCTTCCATACAGGTGCTGTTAGCAATGAAGAGCTTGCAAATCTTTTTGGAAACGAAGCAGAGCCGGAAGAAGAGGATGAAATTGCTGCCGTTACCGTTAAGATTACCGATTCAAAGACTCAGGCAATTCTGGATAGTGTAGAGTTCAGCTGTGTAATTGAATGTGAACCACAGGGAGAGCCTCCTGCCGATGCCGATTTGTTTGTAATTGCAGAAATGACAGAAGGCGAGGGAGATGCCCGTGCCTTTACACCAAAGCTTGATGCTGTCGTCCGTCGTTTTGCACAGATTAAGGATTTTAAGAGAATCTTTATGCTTTACGGACTTCCCGTTGATAATGATGAGTTTATGGAATTTTATAAGCTGTATGTAAGCAACCGTAATGTTGTGTTTGCGTGTCAGGCTGCAAATGCGGCTACGCTTTCGGATTACGGACGCAAAATCTGCGAGTATTCAAGAATCGACTTGGGTGCCGCAGCTCTTACCGAACAAAAAAGCAACGTAAGGGTAAAAAATTCAGAGCTTATAAAATTGATTATACAGGATATAAAATAGATTGTCGGGTCAAGACCGACAATGACACAAGTGTCATGTTCGGGCTTGACCCGGACATCTATATAAGAGGTTTAATATGAAAAGCGATAACGCAAAAAAGGGCATTGAACGTGCACCGCACCGCTCGTTGTTTTATGCAATGGGCTACACAAAAGAAGAACTGGACAGACCGCTTGTTGGCGTTTGCTGTGCCAAAAATGAAATTATTCCGGGACATATAGAGCTGGACCGAATTGCTCAGGCTGTAAAGGATGGAATCCGCATGGCTGGTGGAACTCCTGTAGAGTTTCCTGCAATCGGTGTATGCGATGGAATTGCCATGGGCCACGAAGGAATGAAGTATTCTCTCGTTACCCGCGAGCTCATTGCAGATTCAATTGAATGTATGGCAAAGGCACATCAGTTTGATGCCCTTGTTATGATTCCTAACTGCGATAAGATTGTTCCTGGTATGCTCATGGCTGCCGCTCGTCTTGATCTGCCTACAGTATTTTGTTCCGGTGGCCCTATGATGCCTGGACATCTTCCTGGCAAGGACGAAGGTAACCCTTATGCCGGCCGAAATCTGTCGCTTTCAGATATGTTTGAGGCTGTAGGTGCTGTAGCAAGTGGCCGCATCAACGAAGCTCAGCTTGAACAGCTGGAAGAAATTGCCTGTCCTGGCTGTGGTGCCTGTTCGGGTATGTTTACCGCAAACTCTATGAACTGTCTTACAGAAGCAATTGGACTTGGTCTTCCCGGCAACGGAACTATTCCTGCTGTTACAGGTCGCCGTATTGCTCTTGCTAAAAAAGCCGGTATGGCTGTAATGAATATGCTCGAAAAGGGCATTACCGCCCGCCGCATGTTCACAAAGCAGAATTTTATAAACGCACTTGCTGCCGACATGGCACTTGGCTGTTCAAGTAATACGATGCTTCATGTTCCGGCAATCGCACGCGAGGCTGGAATTACAATAGACCTGCACGAGGTAAATGAAATATCTAACCGCACACCAAATCTGTGCCACCTTGCACCTGCAGGTCACACCTTTATGTGCCAGCTTGATGATGCAGGTGGAGTTCAGGCTGTGCTTGCAGAGCTTGCAAAGAAAAACCTGATTGATACTTCGCTTATGACTGTTACAGGAAAAACTGTTGCAGAAAATATTAAGGGTGTAATAAACCGTGACCCGGAAACAATCCGCCCAATTGAAAATCCGTTCAGTGATAACGGTGGACTTGCAATTTTGTTTGGTAACCTTGCTCCGGACGGAACTGTAGTAAAACGCTCTGCCTGTGCTAAGGAGCTTATGAAGCACACAGGACCAGCCAGAGTTTTCAACGACGAATCAGAGGCAATGGCTGCCGTACAGGGACGCAAAATCAACAAGGGTGATGTAGTTGTAATCCGTTACGAAGGTCCAAAGGGTGGCCCTGGTATGCGCGAAATGCTTGCAGTAACAGCAGCACTTGCAGGACAGGGACTGGACAAGGATGTAGTTCTTATTACAGACGGACGCTTTAGTGGCGCAACCCGCGGTGCATCACTTGGACACTGTTCTCCGGAAGCAGCTGTTGGTGGACCAATTGGTCTTGTAAAAGAAGGTGATAATATTACTATTGATATAAATGCATACAGCATAACGCTCGAGGTAAGCGACGAAGAGCTTGCCGCACGTAAAGCTGCCTGGACAGCCCCTGAACCAAAGGTAAAGACCGGCTATCTTGCACGTTATGCAAAGCTTGTTTCTTCAGCAGATAAGGGAGCTGTATTAGAATAAGATAGATTGCCACGTCCCCCTCGCTACACTCGGGGGCCTCGCAATGACGTCATTGCGAGCCGAAGGCGAAGCAATCCACAATATAAAGAGGTAAATCATGGAAAATCAAAAGCCGAACCCGCTTGCACTCATCCCTATTGGGGTATTTCTTGTTTTATATCTTGGTCTTGGAATTATTTTTGAATATGTGCTCAAAATACCAATGGGCTTTTATAACATTCCTATTGTAGTTGTATTTTTGATTGCGCTTTGTGTTGCCTGCTTTCAGAATAAAAGCCTTAGCTTTGACCAGAAGCTCGAACTTATGGGCAAGGGCGTTGGTGACAAAAATATTGTCACAATGATTTTAATCTTCCTTGTTGCCGGAATGTTCGTCGGTGTAGTTGGCCGCAGCTCTGCTTCAAGCGTTGCATACTTTATGCTTTCTATTATACCTGTTCAGTTTGCAGCCGCAGTTTTGTTTGTTGTAAGCTGCTTTGTTTCCATTGCCATGGGAACTTCGGTTGGTACAATCACTCTGGTAACTCCAATTGCAGTTGCCGTTGCTCAAACCAGCGGACTTGGTGTTGCACTTTGCGTCGGTTCAGTAATGGGTGGTGCAATGTTCGGCGACAACCTTTCGTTTATTTCTGATACAACAATTGCCGCCTGTAACGGTCAGGGCTGTCAGATGAAGGACAAGTTTAAGGAAAACTTCTTTATTGCACTTCCAGCTGCCATTGTTACAGTAATAATAATTCTTATTCTTTCGGCCCGCTATGATATTTCTGGAACTGTTCAGAATGATTACAACCTTGTTCAGATTATTCCGTACATTCTTGTTCTGGTTTGCGGAATTATTGGAATTAACGTTTTTGTAGTTTTAATTCTTGGAATTGTTTCCGGGGCAATCATCATGCTGGCAACCGGTGCCTTTAAGGCCGTAGACCTGCTTTCTAATATGGGTGCCGGAGTTACTGGCATGTTTGAAACAACCATGGTTGCAATTCTTGTTTCTGCCATCTGTGCCCTTATTGCAGAGCATGGTGGTTTTGCCGCTCTACTCAACGCCATCCAAAAGGTTTTCAAGGGCAAAAAAGGCGGACAGTTAGGAATGGGACTTCTTGTAGGTGCAATGGATATAGCAACCGCAAACAATACTGTAGCAATTGTAATGGCAAACCCGATTGCACGTCAGATGTCAGAAACCTACGGAATAAGCCCGCGCAAAACCGCTTCGATTCTGGACACCTTCTCCTGCGTCTTTCAGGGCATAATTCCTTATGGCGCCCAGATGCTCGTAGCCATAAGCGCCGCCCAGTCCCTAGGTTCAGAAGTTTCGGCGTTTGATATAATGCCATTTTTGCTGTACCCATACCTCCTCCTTGTAAGCAGCCTCATTTTCATCTTTGTTGTCCCGGAGAAGAAGGAAGCAGAAGCAGCTGTTGCAGAAAAACAGTAAATTTATTGTAATTTTTATTTGCTAATTCTATTTTCCTCGTTTATAATTTAAATAATGTTGTTTTTAAAAAGTGTAAAAACGTACAAAAAATTTTTTGCCGGCATTATTCTTCTCTTTTTATGTTCAGTTGCTTTTTCACAGCACCTTCGTGCCGGTGTATATGGACTGGAACAGGTTCCAATAGGTAAATCTTCTGATTTTTTTAGAAACTCTACTGGAGTTGGATTAAGTGCCGAACTTGGTTTTTCTGATAAGTTTGGTGAGGCTGTTAGATTTCAATATGCTAACATAATTCCTAATGATGATAGAATCCAGTCGTCATGGCAGTTTGCAGCGCTTTTAGGTGTCTGGTATAATGCCGCTTTTGGAGAATCTGGTTTTTCTTTTCAGCCTTCTATAGAGTTTGGCATAATATTTGAAGGAACAAAAAATAAGGAAGATTACGGTACCTTAGATCAAAGGGCTTATACAGATTTTTTGTTTCAATTATGCCCGTCATTCCGTTATAAAAATGAAGCTTTTCTGAATAATCATATAGAAATAGAGTTTACTCCTGCGTGGAGCATTATTCCTCAAAAGGTAACAAGTTTGTGCTTTATCGGAGTAAGACTCGGAATTATATATGTATCAGGGTTTTAAAAAAGTATTAGGGAGAAAAATATGAAAGTAATTAATTTAAAAGTATTCTTTAGATTCTGCAAGGCAGCATTTTTATCTTTTGTGATTCTTGGAATTGTTAGTTGTAGTGATTATCTGGGAGAGGTTCAGGACAGCCTTGATGATATTGAAGTTACCTATAAGGTTGAGCACTGGAAACAGGACCCAACCGGCAAATTTTATGAAAAGGATGCTTCTGCTACCCAAACTTTAAAGGGAATGTCCCTTGCACAGACAGAGGCTGAGTGTAAGGATTTTGACGGCTTTTACTGTAAGTCTATTAATCAGGAAAAAATAAAACGTAATGGTTCTACTGTTGTAAAGATTTATTATGACCGCGACACAATAACCTATACATTTAAAACTGCAGGAGGAAGATGGTCAGATTCTTCTGAAGAAAAAACAATAAGTGGATTATATGGAAGCGTTGTGCCATTACCAGTTTCTCCAGATAAAACCGGTTATGTTTTCAGTTCATGGGATGAAAATGTCCCTGCAACCTTTGGTTTACAGAATAAAGAATATACAGCTGTCTGGGCTCCGGGGACTGGAACCTTATACAAGGTTGAGCATTGGCAGCAAAATATAGATGATGATGAATATTCTATAGTAAGCAGTGATACAGAAAATATGTTTGGAACAACTGATTCTCCTACAGAAGCTGTTGCCAAAAACTATATTGGTTTTGATGCAAAAGATATCACTCAGGGGTTAATTGCCCCGGATGGCAGTACTGTAATCAAGTTATACTATGACAGAAAAATAATTACTTATACTTTTACAGCTGGTGGTGGAAATTGGAATGGAGATTCTGATGATATAATTCTTTCCGGTAAATTTGGTGCTTCATTTATAAGCCCTGAAAATCCTGTAAGAACAGGTTATGGTTTTGATTATTGGAATACTCAGGTTCCGCTGGCCTTTGGTCATGAAAATACAACCTTTACTGCAATATGGCTGGCAAATACAGATACACATTATAGGGTTGACCACTGGCAGCAGAATGTAACTGGAAACGAGTATACAAAAATAGAAAGTCAGGATTGCACTGGCACAACCGCAACACAGACAGAAGCTTCTGCAAAAACTTATACAGGCTTTAATTCAAAGAGCTTTGATCAGATTGAAATTGCAGCTGATGGAACTGCAGTTGTAGCAATATATTATGACCGAATAATTGTTGATTATGCCTTTAATTCTGGCGAAGGTAAATTCAACGATAATACCACAAACAAAATAGTAAGCGGACGCTATGGAGCAACAGTAAATAAACCTGCAGATCCTATTCGTACTGGTTATACCTTTAGAGCATGGAATTCTACAGTTCCTTCAACCTTTGGAACGCAAAATCTTTCGTTCTCAACAAGCTGGACTCCTAATACAAATACGAAATATACAGTAGAACACTGGCAGCAGAATATTTATGATAATGATTATTCAAAGTATGCTACTCAGAATATGACGGGAACAACTGCAACACAGACTTCTGCTGCAGCTATAAACTATGATGGCTTTACTTCAAAAAGCTTTAATCAGACAGAAATTGCAGCTGATGGAAGTGCCGTTGTAAAAATCTATTATGATCGAAAAAATATAACTTATTCCTTTAGCTCTGGAGAAGGTAAGTTTGCAGATAATACTACAAGTAAAACGATCAGTGGACGTTACGGTGCAACAGTAAATGCTCCTGCCAGCCCAAGTCGTACCGGTTATTCATTCGGATCGTGGAGTTTAACTGTTCCGGCAACCTTTGGACCTTCAAATCTTTCATTCTCAACAAACTGGAATCCAAATACAAATACTCCTTATATTGTTGAACACTGGCAGCAGAATTTAGCAGATAATAATTATACAAAATATGCTACACAAAATCTTACAGGAACAACCGCAACACAGACTTCTGCAGCAGCTATAAATTATGATGGCTTTACTTCAAAAAGCTTTAATCAGACAGAAATTGCAGCTGATGGAACTTCTGTCATAAAGATTTATTATGACCGCAAAACTATAACTTATACCTTTAGTGCAGGTAGTGGTAAGTTCAGTGATAATACCACAAGTAAAACCTGCAGCGGTCGTTACGGGGCATCATTTACTAAGCCTGGAAATCCATCTCGTACGGGTTATACCTTCAGCTCCTGGAGCGCTACTGTTCCTTCAACCTTTGGACCTTCTTCAACAACCTTTACTTCTGTATATACTGCAAATAAATATACAATCAAGTACAACGCAAATGGCGGATCTGGCTCTATGAGTGATCAAAGCTTTAGTTATGGTACTGCTCAGAATCTTACAGCAAATGGCTTTTCACGAGTAACATGGGATTTTGCAGGTTGGAACACCGCAAGTAATGGTAGTGGAACAAGCTATAGTGCCGGTCAAAGTGTTAATAATCTGACAGCAACAAACAATGCCACAATCACACTTTATGCAATGTGGACTTATCCAAATAAATTAAAATTCACAAATGAGACTTTGGCTTATGTTTGTGATAATATTTCACTGGTATATTCAGTTACATTTACTGCAAGTAAAGGTAATTATTCTAAAACCTATACATATAACAGTGGAGCAGCTATTCCTGGATTAACATTAAATGATGTTCCTAATGCAGCACTTGCTAATGGTGTAACCTGGACAATGAGTGTAACTGCTGTTAATAGTGCTCATGGTATAAAATACACGGGAACAAGTACTGCAAAAATATCAAATAACAAATTGAACTTAACTTTCCCTTCAATGACCAGGGCGCAGTAATTTACAATAAAAACTCTTTTATCGGCTCCGAAGTTTCGGCCTTTGATATTATGCCGTTCCTTTTGTATCCATACTTATTGCTGGTAAGCAGTTTGATTTTTATCTTTGTTGTGCCAGAAAAGGATGTTAGCAAATAATATTTCCTTGGGGTCCCTGAGGCTCTCGAAGGGCCCCCAAATAATGACACATTATTCATGCATCTTATATTCTGTATCCTCGTCAATAATTTTTAGGATAACATCTGTTACTCTAGGGTCAAACTGTGTTCCACGGTATTTCTGGAATTCTTCGCGGACACGCTCCTGAGGAAGATAGTTGCGGTAGCTTCGGTTAGAAGTCATGGCATCATAAGCGTCGGCAACACCGATTATGCGTGCAATCCATGGAATATCTTCACCTGCAAGTCCATCAGGATAGCCCTTTCCGTCATAACGTTCGTGGTGGCCTCTGGCACCAATTGCAATTTCTGGCATAGAAGAAATTGATGCCAGAATTTCACTTCCAATTACCGGATGAGTCTTTACAGTTTCGTATTCTTCTGCAGTAAGCTTACCGGATTTATTTATGATGGCATTTGGAATACCAATTTTTCCAATATCATGTAAAAGGGCAGAGTAGTAAATGCTTTCCTGTGTTTTTTCATCTTCTCCAAGCTGCTGGGCAAGCATACGCGAATAATTAGCAACGCGGTTTGAATGACCGTTGGTATACTTATCCTTGGCATCAATTGTCTGAGCCAGGGCACTTGTTACTTCTATAGAAAGCTGCTTTATCTGCTCCTGACGCTTTCTTGCATGATCAAGACGAATAAACACAAACAGGGCAACCGTACCACAGATAAACAGTAAAAGCAGAATTCGGAACCAGTTTTTTTGCCACAGGTATGCCTGCTTTACAATTATGAGCTTTGCTTCTTTTTCGCTCTGAACACCATCTGCATTTTGAGCAATTACATGGAAGGTGTAGGTTCCCGGATGAAGGTTTGTATAAGACGCATTTCGATCTCCGTTCCATTCAGAAAAATTTTCATCAAAGCCTTCGAGCTTAGTTTTAAACTGAACCTGCTCCGAAGAAACATGACTTATTCCCGTATATTTGATGCTAAGACGCTTTACTCCTGGAGCAACAGTTATTCTTGTTCCCTTTTCACCGCCATCATGAGTAATAAGCTGACGTTCACTGTCCAGTGTGATTGTCTGGAGCTTTACGGTAGGAGAATAAATGTTTGAGGCACTGCGCACCGGATCCATGAGTGTAAAGCCGTCAATAAGAGTGAACCAGAGTCGGCCCTTATCATCCTGCATAGAAAGTGAAGTAGAGGTAACACCGCCGGAATTAATACCATCCAGCTTGCTAAAGTAGTTGAGCGTTACAGAGTTTTTTGTTCCTTTTATAAGCTCATCCAGCTCAGAAAGCTTGATGTTGAAAATTCCCTTATTATTTGTTCCCCAGATTTTCTGTGTATAATCAAGCATAACCTGGAATACCCCGTCTGCACCAAAGCCGTTTTCTATATTAAAGTTAAAAATCTTGCCGGTATCCTTAGAATACATGCTCATTCCGGAGCCGGTAGTAATCCAGATTTCATGCGGTCTGATTGAGCAGATTTTAAAAATGATGTTTCCTGCAAGCCCATCATCCTTGGTAAGCTTTCGGGTAATTTCTTTTGTTCTGGAATCCATTATATAAACGCCACCACCGTCGGTTCCAAACCAGATTGAACCGTCAGTATCTTCAAAAAGACACATGATATAATCATTATCAAGCACATTGTTTTTGTTGATGTTCAAAATGCTTTGTTCAGCTTCATTGATGATGGAAAGACCTGTCGTTGTTCCTACATAAAGCTCGCCGTTACTCATTTGAGTTGCAACACGCACCTTGTTTCCTGCAAGTCCATCATTTTTTGTCCAATTGGTGAGTGTACCGTCAAGATTATATTTTATCTGGCCATAATTTTCGTAACAGCTTACAAGCACAGCGCCTTCTTTTGTAACTTCAACATGTCTTATACGTGTGCTTTTACAAAAATCTGTTAATTCATTTTCTATAAAGACATTGTTGTTATAACAGTAAAGTCCGTCGTCACAGCCAAGCCATACAACATCACGGAAGGTATCCTGTGCAATTGCATTTACTGTTGTAGACATATTTGTAGTCTGAAACTTACCGTAGCTAAGCTTTTGAACACCACCGCGGTCCAAAGCCAGCCAGATATTGTGTTCGTGATCTTCCATAATATCGTTTACACTGTCATCGGCAAGAAGGGTTCCTGTGTCCAGGTAAGAAAGAATTCCGTCATGAAGCACTGTAATACCATTATCCAGGGAAAACCACATGTTTTTGGAAGAATCCTGGAAAATACAGGTTACGGTTGTTCCCTGCTGATTTCCATGACCTATGTTATAAACTGTTTCTGTTTCCGAAGTAATCTTTACTGCATAGTGAGGTGCAACACCATACCAGAAGTTTCCGGTGCTGTCCTGCATGATTGTTGTTACAACAGGATTATCAATAGATTTGATTGGGCTGCTTATCTGGAATTTTCCGCCGGTATAACAAAAAAGTCCGCCTTCTGTTCTTGTAACAATCCATATACGGCCTGCTGTATCGCAGAAAAGCTGATTTACAATAAAGTTATTGTTCTGCGGAATATTTTCAAAATCAGAAAGTGTTGTAATTTGGTAATCCTTGTCTATGCAGAATAAGCCGGAGGCTGTTCCAACCCACATATTGTTGTTTTTATCTTCGCAGATTGCACGAATTGAGTTGTTTGGAAGTCCGTCCTTTACAGTAAACTTTAAAACCTCGCCGTCGTTGCGGAGGCATAAAAGTCCTTCGTCATTTGAACCAATCCAGATGTTTTTGCGTGAATCCTGAAACATTGTTCGTGCACTAATAAAATCGTAGCGTTCATCATAAAGGCGGTTCATAGAAATAAATTCTATACCATCAAAGCGGAGCAGACCTGTATAGGTTCCAAAGTACATGTAACCGTCGCTGTCCTGCATTAAATCTGTAATAGTATTGCCCGGAAGTCCTGATTCTGCGTTCCAGTTACGGCTTACAAAATCCTTAAAAAAAGGATCAACGGTCTTTTTAGTCTCCGAAAAAAGAATACTGCCCGTTAAAACCATAAGAGCAGCAATTGTAAATAGCTTCTTCATCATAATTCTCCATTATACATTGTTTTTATTCATTTTCAATTGAATAAAAGGGCATTTTTCGATATTATGTAAAATTGTAAAATCGGGGCGAAAGTTTTTCGATTTTTACGAATTGTTTTTTATTTAAGGATATTTATATGACTATCACCGAAATGCTTGGTCAGAGCGGACTTCTGACATTGCTTGGTATGTGTGTTGTATTCAGTTTCATCATCATCCTGATTATCTGCATGACTATTCTTAAAGCAGTTATTCATGCTCTTAAGCTCGACAAAGATAAACCTGCTGAC
>JAFZYR010000063.1 GCA_017616165.1 Treponema sp. | reverse complement strand
TTGCAATGCTTATAGCATGAATATCACCTGTAAAATGAAGGTTAATATCTTCCATTGGAACAATCTGTGCATAACCGCCGCCACAGGCACCACCCTTTACACCAAAGCATGGTCCAAGGCTAGGCTCACGCAAAGCAACAACAGTCTTTTTTCCAATGCGGTTGAGTCCATCTGCAAGCCCGATAGAAACTGTAGATTTTCCTTCGCCGGCAGGAGTTGGAGTAACGGCTGTAACAAGAATAAGCTTTCCAGGATTCTTAGCAGCCTTTTCCTGAAGTACACGAAGTTCTTCAAAAGTAAGCTTTGCCTTGTAAGGTCCGTAAAGCTCAAGCTTATCTGCAGGAATATCAATTTTTGCCGCAACCTCGGCAATAGGAATCATCTTATTTTTCTGTGCAATTTCAATATCTGTCATTCTGGACCTCCTATACTCTTCCCTCTAATCTGTTCTTCAATTCTTTTATTTCTTCACTCAACTCTACAGTCTTATTATTCTGCCTTACAACGCGTTGTGCAAGCAGCTTTGAAAGGAATATACCGTAGTGCGGATTTTTACGAATCAAATTCAGGAATGAAACCTTTGGAATGCGAATCAGTTTTCCTTCACCGGCACTCAAGATTGTGGCAGAACGACGGTCATTCAAAAGGAATGCCATTTCGCCAATGAACATATCATCAGGAGTCAAAACAGAAACAAGTTTTCCGTCTGCATAAACTCCGTAGCGGCCAGAAATAATAAAGTACAAATCGTTGCTTGGGTCGTCCTGCTTACATACAATTTCATGACGCTTATATTCAATAGTTGCAAACGGAACCATAATTCCAGGAACGGTGTTAGACATATCCTTTACGTTTGTAATTTCAAAAGAAACAGCATTTCCCTTTTCGTTGTAATGAAGTGCACTAACAAGTCCGCGCGAAAGGCTGATTCCACGTCCATGCTCCAGTTCAAAATCAGGAACATCGCCAGAAACCATGCGTGCCTTCCAGTCAAAACCAGGGCCTTCATCTTCAATAGCAAAATGCGATTTATCTTTTCCAATGAAATATGAAATCTTAATTTTCTTGTCTTTGTTTTCAGGAAGACTTCTTTTCTGGTCAATCAAATCAAGAACATTTTTTCCACTCTTCATCCACGCTGATTTTTCTTCATAAGTAATGCCACAGTTTCCGTGTTCAAGAGCATTTGTACTAAGTTCCATCAAAGCAGTCTGCAGAGCAAAACGTCCTTCGTCGTCAATTCTGTTTGAACAGTAAAGATAATTTACAAGGAAGCTTGCATAAAGGCGTGTATCAAGAGGATCGTTGTCGCAGATAAACTGACCCTTTTCCTGGCCACCCATTCTGTCCTGAATACCGCGGTTAAAAAGGAACTGCTGGTTACTCCACAAAATCTTAAGCAGACGTTCAAAATTTTCCTTAAAGGTATAAAGAGTCATTACAATAATAATGTTAGGATCTTTTTTGTCCTCAATCTGCTGCATCATTGCCGGGTTAGGAACAACAGCAATAATACCACCATTATGAAGCCAAGGGTCTGCATGAATAGCTGCAAGAATTCGGTTTGAATCCATGTCGGTTGAAGTGTAATCAAGAACCTTAATTTCAGGAAGCTCGTAGTCAATAAGACTCAAGGCTTCATCTGTGTCGGGACAATAAATCGGATCAAAATATTCCGAGTATTTTTGTGTAGCAGTTTTTACAGTAGAAATAACTTCTTTGTTTGTAGAAGCAATCAGCAGCTTTTTCATGCGGCCATCTCCTATAAATGATTTATGATTCCGATGCGACTCGAACGCACTACCTGTTGCTTAGGAGGCAACCGCTCTATCCAGATGAGCTACGGAACCAGAATTATTTTTAGCCCGCACTGTAAACCTAGCACCTGTACCAGACACCAGGACGGGCAAGATTCCTAAAACCGTCAGCCTTTACATCAAATTTTTCGGCAAGTCCGTTGTAATGGCAAAGATAAGTCATCTTTTTAATATCATCCGGTAAAGTCTTAAGCTGATTATAAGAAGCATGAACACTTTCGCTATAGCCAGAAAAATCACAATCATGAAAAACAACTTTTACAGGATATTTTTGAATAAGGAATTCAAGCTGTTCAAAATTAAACTGAGTATCGCTTGTAAATAGAACTTTGTCATCAATAAGAATTCCATACGAAATCTGGAAGTCTCCTGTAACTTCACAGGTAACATGTTTGGTGCGGAACAGCTTAATATTTATGTTTCCAATATTTGTTTCGTACATTTCAAAAGACTCAGACTGCAAAGGTTCCGGCTTTATCTGATTAAAATAATCATTAAAATCAAGAGCGCCTTCTTCATTTACCTTGAGTCCTCCCTTAAGAGATTCATCCCAAAGAAGTTGTTTAAATTCGTCGGTAATTACAAGATTGCATTTTTGTTTTTTTACATAGCGACCAACAAGAGCAAGCTCTTCAACGCCGCCAATATGATCTGCATGTGGATGAGTCAAAAGAAGATTATCGATTTTTTTAAGTTCCAGTCCGTAGTTTTTTTCAAGCGCATAAGGACACAAAGTTCCACAGTCGATAAGCAGGTGATCGTCTCCCTTAACAACCAGAACATTAGTTTGAAAATATCTTTTTGAAAAAGCGCTCCCCGTTCCTATAAAGAAAACCGAAAGTCTACCACTGTTTTTTAATTCCAAAACAGAATTATCATTCGAGCTCATTTCTATATATTATACCACATTTTTTGGAATGTGTCAGTAATTATGTTTTTTGT
>JAFZYR010000001.1 GCA_017616165.1 Treponema sp. | reverse complement strand
CATATGTACAAGCATCGTTTTACTTTGAAGAACGATGTTGTGTCTAAGCGTTATGAGCTGACTAAAGAAGAGCTTATACAAAGGATAAATCTGCAGAATGATTTGCAGACCAGCGATCTTTGTATAAGGGGTGCTACTAACAAATACAGACCGCCTGTTTTCAAAGTTAATTCAAGGTTCTCGTATTTTGCCAACGGCGAAGTTAAGATTGAGCTTTTGGATACTGTCCGTGGAAAAGATGTTTATATTTTTCAGGATGTTGAAAATCACGAAGTTCTTAGCTTGAACGGCGGGGCTAATAAGGTTGTAATGACCGTTAATGACCACGTTATGTCGCTGCTTGTTACTATTGATGCAGTGCGCATGGCTGGGGCTGGAAAAATTACTCTTGTTGTGCCTGCTTATCCTTATGCACGCCAACACAAACGTAAGGGCCGCGAAGGTCTTACTGCAAGTCTTCTTGGACACATTTACGAAATGCAGGGTGTTTCCAGAATTATTACTCTTGATATTCACTCGCGCGAGATTCCAAATGCTTTCTCACGCCTTAATCTTGATAACTTACATGCAAGCTACCAGGTTATCCGCGAACTTAGTAAGATTGTTGATCTTACAGGCAAAACAGAAGACCTGGTTGTTGTTGCGCCAGATACCGGTGCAATTGACAGAAACAAGTTCTATGCTTCGGGACTTAAACTTCCTCTTGCTTTGATTTACAAGGAGCGCGATTACTCTATCGTAACTCAGGATGCTCACTCTACAAACATCAAGGCTGTTAAGCTTCTTGGTGACGTAAAGGGTAAGGTTGCATTCCTTGCCGATGATATGCTTGGTACCGGTGGTACTTTGCTCAAGGCTATGCAGTTCCTTAAGGAGCAGGGCGCTACAAAGGTAATCTGTGCTATTTCGCTTCCGTTCTTTACCGGCCATGCCATAAAGGATTTTGATGAAGCATACGAGCAGGGCTTGTTCTACCGCATCATTGGTACAAACGCTGTTTACCACGAAGATTTGTTGAATCGCGAATGGTACATAAGCACAGATGTAAGCGGACTTTTTGCAAACGTAATTACACGCATTCACTATAATCAGTCGCTCAGCGAGCTGCTTGATAACCGTTCTATTATCGAAAAGGTTGTAAAGCAGACTACACCTAATAAGGGTGAAAAGGCTGGTGGTGCTGAAAATGAAGCCGACGCCGCATCTGGGGATCCTGAGCCTGTCGAAGGGCAGAAGGAAAACAACTAACTCTTATGTCCGACTCTCGTGATTGTGTTCTCGCCGTAGATATTGGCTCTACTGCCTTAAAAGCAGGTCTCATTACAAAAGCTGGCGAAGTTTTAGCCATGACCTCTGTTGCGTATTCAGCACCGGAAAACCGCTTTGTTGCCGAAGGCTGGATCTGGGCATTGAAGGCTGCAATTGAGAAAATCGCGGTCCCTGAGGCTCTCGAAGGGCCTGCAAGTGGGGTGCTTCGAGAGCCTCAGCAACCCCACCTGCCGCAGATAAAGGCACTTGCGATTAGTGGCAACGGGCCAACCCTGGTAAGCGAAAGCGGTCTTACCCTGCGCTGGAACGAATATCCGGCTGCACGGCTTAATGTTGATGAAACTTCTCCCGACGAAGCCCACAGCTTTGCCAATTCAATTTTTTTACCGCGCATTCTTTTATTCCGTGATTTAATAGGCGATGAATACGAAGCAACTGCACATCTTTTTTCGGGGCCTGAATATTTAATCTGGCAGCTCACGGGAAATGCAGTAACAATTCTTCCTGAACCGCGCTACGAAACAGCCTACTGGAACGCACAGGTTTTAGAAGGCTTTGGAATTATGACAGGAAAAATGCCTGGCTTTGTAGAGCTTGGCCACAACTGCGGAACTCTCCTTGAAAACGCACAGGAGCTGCTTGGTTTGCCTGCTGTGCCGGTTATTGGTGTTGGTCCGGACTTTATTGCGGGGCTCATCGGAACAGGCACAACAAAATGCGGGACCATCTGCGACCGCGCCGGCTCTTCTGAAGGAATAAATCTTTGCGTAGATAAAGAAATAAGGGCAGAGGGGGTGAGAACCCTGCCTTGTGTTGAAGCAGGCCTTTGGAACCTTTCTGTTTTGATTCCAAACAGTGCAGCCCTGCCGGAGGACGAAAGACTTGAAAAGGTTGTTGCCGGAGTAGAGCTGCTCAAAAAGCTTTCGGAAGAAAACGGAATTACATTCCCGACAGTGATGACAGTAACCGGCGGCCAGGCAAAGGATGAAGCGTATTTTGAAAAAAAGCGCGCCTGCCTGGCACAGATGGGAATTGAACTTGTGGTTGGAAACTGTGCCGACGCAGAACTAACTGGTGACGGAATTGTTGCTTGGAAGTGGATTGCCACGTCGCTCCGCTCCTCGCAATGACGTCATTGCGAGCGAAGCGCGGCAATCCACGTAATAAAATAGACTATGAAAACTTATAATCTGCCCAACACCCCAAAAGCCCTCATCTTCGACATAGACTCAACCTTATACACAAACGCTGCCTATGCCTTTGAACAGGTAGACTGTCAGGTGCGCCAGTTTGCTAAGGAACGCGGAATCACAGCCGACGAAGCCCGCCGTATGGTAGCCGACTATCGTAAACAATACGCCGCCGCCAACAACGGAAAAAAAATCAGTCTTGGAAACACTTTGCTAGCCTTTGGAATCCCAATTGCCCAAAGCGTAGAATGGCGCAAAAGCCTTATGGAACCCGCAGACTTCCTTACCCGCGACGAACAGCTTATTCAGACGCTGCAGGAGCTTTCAAAACGCTTTAATCTCATCTGCGTAACAAACAATCCTGTTTTTACAGCCCGCAAAACCCTGGATGCCATCGGTATTTCAGACTTCTTCCCCGAAATTGTAGGCTTAGACACCTGCTTAAAATCAAAACCGGCCGTAGAACCCTTTATGAAAGCCTGCGAAATCACCCGTACCGACCCTAAAGACTGCATCGCCATAGGCGACCGCTACGACATGGACATAGCACTCCCACTCGAATTAGGCATGGGCGGCATCCTTGTTACCGGGGTAGAAGAGGTGTATGAGCTGGCTGCATCCAATGTTTTTACTGACACATTCCAAAAAGTGTGATATAATAGTATGAAATGAGCTTGAATGATAATTCTGTTTTGGAATTGACGAACAGTGGCAGACTTTCGGTTTTTTTTGTGGGGACCGGGAGCGCCTTTTCAAAAAGATATTTTCAGACAAATGTTCTGGTCGTAAAGGGAGATGACCATCTGCTGATCGACTGTGGAACTTTGTGTCCTTATGCGCTTGAAAAGGTTTACGGACTTGAGCTCAAAAAAATCGATAATCTTTTGCTTACACATCCTCATGCAGATCATATTGGCGGCGTAGAAGAGCTTGCACTTGTTGACCGATATGTAAAAAAGCAGAAGGGTAATCTTGTAATCACAGACGAGTTTAAGCAGCAGCTTTGGGATGAATCGCTTAAGGGTGGACTTAAGGTAAACGAAGAGGGCCCGCTCACTCTTGATGATTATTTTAATCAGATAACGCCGGAACAGATTTTGACTGAGCCTTTTGAAATGTTTGAAGCAAACGTGGGCAGCATAAACTTAAAGCTTTTCAGAACTAAGCATGTTACCTGCGACCTTACCGGCGACTATCAGATTTCGTACGGCGTTTTGATTGACGACAAGGTGCTTTATCCGTGTGACACTCAGTTCAACCGCGAACAGCTTGAATATCTTGTTGAAAATTTTCCGGTTAAGGTAATTTTTCATGACTGCGATATTTCCGGCTACAGCGAAGGAGTTCATGCTTCTTATGCTCAGCTTAAAACACTGCCTGATAACATTAAGGCAATGACTTATCTTTGTCACTACAACGGCAGGGCAGAGGAAATGAATCCTGAACAGGACGGCTTCAGGAAATTTGCAAAGCCTGGTGTCTGGTACAGGTGCTAGTGCTGTGCGCAGCTAAAAGCGCAAAATAATTTTTCGGTTCCGTAGCTCATCTGGATAGAGCGGTTGCCTCCTAAGCAACAGGTAGTGCGTTCGAGTCGCATCGGAATCATACAACAAAGTCACTGGAGAAAAGCTTATGAAAAAAATTCTTGTAGCTTCTTCTAATAAGGAAGTTATTTCGACTGTAAAAGCGGCAGCAAAAAAGTTTTCCGAAAACTTTGATCCAATCTTCTGCCCCGATACAGATGAGGCGTTGAGCCTTGTAGACTATGAACTTCCCGAAATTAAGGTTCTGGATTATACCTCTAAGGATATGGATGCAAACCGTATTCTTGCGGCAATTCATGCAGACCCGTGGCTTCATAACGGCGGAATAATTGCTGTTGTTCCTAACCCTGCTATGATGCAGGAAATTGAAGATAAAAAAGATCCTAACATTATTATTGTTCTGACTCTGTATACCTTTAAGGAAAATTTTGAACGTCTGCTTCGCGTTTTGTGGAGCAATCAGAAGTTCCTGTTTAACCGCGGTATTCAGGATCATATGGGTGGTCAGGAAAAGGGTGCCTTTATCTGCGACAACGACCCGCTTGATATCCGCCTTTACACCAGCTTTCTTGTAAACTATCTTTACTGCTCTAACCGTATTGATGACGAAGGCCGCTACGCTTTGCAGACAGCTCTGATGGAGCTTTTGACAAACGCGCTTGAACACGGTAACTGCGGCATTTCCTGGGATGAAAAAACAAAGTGGATGCGCGAAGGCGGAAATATGCTGGACCTCATTGATAAAAAGCGCAACCTGCCCGAAAACAAAGATAAAAAAATTAAGATTTCATATTTTATTGGAAAGGATAAATCGCACTTTGCAATTGAAGATGAAGGTCCCGGCTTTAACTGGCGTGAACGTATGATTGCCGGTGATGTTCCGGACTTTGAACTGGAGCACGGTCGTGGTATTAGTCTTTCGCGCGGTCTTGTAACAGCCCTGCATTATAACGACAAGGGAAATGCCGTTTCTTTTGAAATTAATAATGTTCATGATATGGCAAACTCGGTTCCGGGAATCATGGTTCCTTTTGCAACCGTTTCTTACAAGCGCCACGAAATTGTATTTAAGCAGGATGAGCCTTCCAACGATTTGTTCTTTATTGTAAGCGGACGCTACGGTGTTTATGCAGACGGCAAGCTCGTTTCTGTTTTGACACCTGATGATATGTTTATTGGCGAAATGGCATTCCTTTTGAATGACCGCCGTTCTGCCACAATTATGTCTGCGGGTGACGGAAAGCTTATCCGCATTCCAAAGGTTTCTTTCCTTAATCTGATAAGAAAGAATCCTCACTACGGAATATTCCTTTCGAAGCTGCTCGCCCAGCGCGTAGTAAGACAGAACAACCGTACGGTAGAGCTGGCAGATGAAATTAAAGATTTGAAAAATAGACTGGAGGGCAGAGTATGACCGACATAGAAATTGCACAGAAAAATGTTATGGTACCGGTGACTGAGGTTGCCGCAAAAATCAATATTCCTGCAGACAAGCTGGAGCTTTATGGACCTTACAAGGCAAAGCTTACCTTTGATGAGCTGCGCGTGCTACAGGATAAGGCTGCCAGCAAACCGGGCAAGCTCATTCTTGTTACTGCCGTTACTCCAACTCCTGCCGGCGAAGGCAAGTCTACTGTAAGCATTGGTCTTGCAGACGGACTGAACCGCATCGGTAAAAAGACTGTAGTTGCCCTGCGTGAGCCAAGCCTTGGACCTTGCTTTGGTGTAAAGGGTGGTGCCTGTGGCGGCGGCTATGCACAGATTGTTCCTATGGAAGACATCAACCTTCATTTTACAGGCGATATTCACGCAATAAGCATTGCAAATAATCTGATTGCCGCTCTTATAGATAACCACCTGCAGCAGGGAAACGAGCTTGGTCTTGATCCGCGCACAATCAGCTGGAAGCGCTGCGTTGATTTGAACGACCGTGCCTTGCGCAATATTACAATTGGTCTTGGTGGACGCCTTCAGGGTGTTCCTCGTGAGGATCATTTTACAATTGCAGTTGCCAGCGAAATTATGGCAATTGTATGTTTGAGCCGCACAATCAGCGAGCTAAAGGAACGTATTGACCGCATTGTAATTGGCCAGAACTACGCAAAAGAAAACGTTACCTTTGGTGCACTTAAATGCACTGGCGCTGTTGCCGCACTTCTTAAAGATGTTATCAAACCAAATCTTGTTCAGACTCTTGAAAAGAATCCTGCCTTTGTTCACGGCGGACCTTTTGCAAATATTGCTCACGGCTGTAACAGTGTAAACGCAACCTTGTGTGCCCTTGCAAGCGGTGACTATGTTGTAACAGAAGCTGGCTTTGCCGCAGACCTTGGTGCAGAAAAATTCCTTGATATTAAGTGCCGTGCCGCTGGACTTAAGCCTAGTGCAGTTGTAATTGTTGCTACTATCCGTGCGCTTAAGATGCATGGCGGAGTTGCCAAGGCTGACCTTTCTAAGCCGGACTGTGCCGCACTCGAAAAGGGCTTTGAAAACCTTAAGACTCATATAGAAAATGTTGCTAAGTTCGGGCTTCCTGCAGTTGTTGCAGTAAACAAGTTCATTACAGATACAGACGAAGAAATTGCCTTGCTGCAGAAATTGTGTGAAGGTGTTGGTTCAAAGGCTGTACTCAGCGAAGGCTGGGGTAAAGGCGGTGAAGGTGCAGAGGAGCTTGCCAAGGCTGTTAGCGAAATTGCAGACAGCGGAAAAGCTGCATATCACCCGTTATATGAACTGGACCTTCCTCTTGCAGACAAAATCCGTAAGATTGCAACAGAAATCTACCGTGCAGACAGCGTAGAGTTTGATCCGGCTGCCCTCAAAAAGCTCAAGGGCTTTGAAGAAGCAGGCTACGGAAAGCTTCCTGTTTGTATTGCAAAGACACAAAACTCAATCAGCCATGATCCAAAGCTCATCGGTGCACCACGCGGCTTTACCTTCCCGGTACGCGATGTTCAGCTTTATGCAGGCGCAGGCTTTGTAGTAGCCCTTGCCGGCGACATCATGACAATGCCAGGACTTCCAAAAGCCCCGGCAGCACTGGATATTGATGTAGACGACAACGGTGTAATTTCAGGGTTGTTCTGATTATTCCGGCTTTTTTGTATAAACCTTTATATAATCAATATACTGGGTATTTGATTTATCTGCTTTCTCAACATTGTCATTGTCTTCAAAATCACTGCTGATTTGTAATTCAACCTCAAAGGCCGGATTATTATCGCAATCCTTTAAGAATGAATTTTTAGCAAAGCTGGCAAGTTGTTTTCCATCAAGATAAATTGTTATTACATCTTCACCCCAAACATATTTGAGTACATGCCAGTCATTGAACCAGTCATCACCCAAGGTGTCTTCGAACAAATTATTCTGGTTGTATAAGAAATCTGCCTTTTCAAAATCAAACTCTGGGGAGAACCACCACCTTCCTGATTCCGCATCGTTCCAGTTTACAGATGACTCAAAAAATCGGCTTGGAGTTGCAAAAAACATTGCTTCAATGTAGCGGAGTCTTATACTATTTTTATAACCTTTGGAAGTCATTTCGTTTGGCAAATCAAGAATAATTTTTAACCAGTCTTCTCCCTTGTTGAGCTTGAATTTAAACTCCCATAAGCTGTTTGCGATTGGAAGCCGTTCGTGAATTACAACTTGAGATGCTTTTATAAGTTTTTTTGATGTATCTATTGATGTTGATAAACAAAGGTTTCCGTCCTTTATCTGGACATTTTCCTTAGCCCATTTATGAGTGTAAGAGTCTGGAGTATTGCCGTCATTATAATCGGACACATCCCATCTTCTGTTTTCAAGATTTGTTTTATCTGCGTCATCAAAATCTTTTGACCAGAATAAGTCATACGAATCAAGGAGATCCGATGGTTCAGCAATATCCTGTGTTTCAACAGGTTCCGGTGATGTAACAGGGACCTGCGGTTCAACCTTGCCGTTAGAAGCACAGCCAATAAATAAAAGACATAAAATTGTTGTAAAACCTGCTGTAAATAATTTGATTTTTTTCATAATATTCCTCCTGATAAAAAGTATACATAAAAGTCTAGTGCAATGACAATACTTCTTCTTCCGTCAATAACCTGTACTCGCCAAGTCCCAACTCAGGGTCAAGTTCAAGTTCCCCAATGCTAACCCGTTTAAGGAAGGCAATCTTATTTCCAACTGCTGCAAACATTCTTTTTACCTGATGGTATTTGCCTTCGTAAATTGTCAAAAGTGCTTTGTCGGGTGCCTGCCACTTAATAAAAGCGGGTTGGGCGGTAAAGCCTGCTTCGTTGTGTTCGGCTTCTATATCGATTCCCTTTTCAAACTGGCGGGTGATTTCCTGCTGGTGGTCTTGTGTTTCCTCGTGTTCAAGCTCACAGTAATAGGTTTTGCTGATGTGTGTTTTTGGAGAGATGAGCCTGTGTGTAAGTTCACCGTCGGTTGTAAAAAGCAGAAGTCCTTCGGTGTCTATGTCAAGCCTGCCGATTATATGAAGCTTTTCTATAAAATATGGTGTACGGAAGCAGTCGTCCAGAAGGTCAAATACAGTCTGCTTCTGGCCTTCCTTTGTGGAACAGACGGCGTCCTGCGGCTTATTCATCATAAGATAAATGTTTTTGTGAAAGTCTATGGTCTCTCCGTCAATGATGAGTATGTCCTTGTCTATGTCAAACTGAGTGCCCGGGTCTGTAACACGAGTGCCGTTCAAAAGCACCTCGCACTTATGCAACACCTTGCGTATTTCCTTTCGTGAGCCAAAGCCTTCATGTGCAAGTAATTTATCTATTCGTTCCATATTTCTTCTCGTACGTGGATTGCCACGTCATTGCGAGCGTAGCGAAGCAATCCATTATATTATACCATTCTCTTGTCTTTTATGGTATAATGTAAAAGATTCCCGGGTCAAGCCCGGGAATGACAGAAAAGGAGGCCTTTTATGTACCTTGGTGGCATTGATATTTATTATTTGATTTTAATTTTACCCGCAGCACTGCTCAGTCTGCTTGCATCGGCAATGGTAAAATCTCGCTATGCAAAATATGACAAGGTAATGGCCTCGCGTGGAGTAAGCGGCGCACAGGCAGCGCAGATTCTTTTAAAAGCAAACGGCATTACAGATGTACGTATTGCCCACATCGGCGGTAAGCTCACCGATAATTACAATCCGAGCACCAAGGTTCTGAGCCTGAGTGATTCAACCTTTGCAAGCCGTTCCATTGCAGCTGTAGGAGTTGCAGCCCACGAAACAGGTCATGCCATCCAGCACAATGTAGGTTACGGTCCGCTGCTTTTCCGCCGCATGCTTGTTCCTGTTGCAAACTTTGGTTCACGCTTTGGACCAACTCTTGCCATTCTTGGAATTGCACTTGGCGCAGTTGCCAGCCTGGAAAAATATCTTCCGATTCTTCAGCTTGTTACAGATATCGGGCTTTTGCTTTTTGGCGCTTCTATGATTTTCTACATCATAACCCTGCCGGTAGAGTTTAATGCTTCACGCCGCGCGCTCAAGATTCTTAAAGAAACAAACACCCTTGTTTCTAAAGAAGAAATCAAGGGTGCTAAAAAAGTTTTGAGTGCCGCCGCGCTTACCTATGTGGCTTCGGCGCTCACGGCTATTGGATCGTTCCTAAGGTTGTTGCTTATTGCGAACAGTCGTAGAAATAGACGTTGATTTATTTGGGATCCTTCGAGAGCCTCAGGGACCCCATGTCGCTTACTTCTTCCTCTCCTTAATAGGAACATATTCTCTTTCTTTGGAAACGTTCTTGTAGGCTGGACGGTAGATTCTTCCGCCGCTTACAATTTCCTCGATGCGGTGTGCAGACCAGCCGGCAATACGAGAGATTGCAAAGATTGGTGTGAACAGCTCGCGAGGAATGTTGAGCATGCTATAAACAAGACCTGAGTACATATCGACGTTGGCACAGATGCTCTTGTCTGATTTATGAACTTCCTGGATGATTGCAGGAGAAAGCTTTTCGATAAGCTCGTAAAGTGCAAGCTCTTCTACAAAGCCTTCGCCCTTTTCCCTGGCAAGCTTCTTTGCCTTGGCCTTGAGCAGAACCTCACGCGGGTCGCTGATTGTATAAATTGCATGGCCCATTCCGTAAATCAAACCTGAACGGTCACCGGCTTCTTTAAGTGCAATCTTTTTAAGATAGTTGCCAACTTCTTTTTCGCTGGTCCAGTCCTTTACGTTGGCCTTGATGTCATCCATCATTTCCATAACCTTGATGTTGGCACCACCATGGCGGCGGCCCTTAAGAGAACCAACTGCGGCAGCCATTGCAGAATAAGTATCTGTATCGGCAGAAGAAACAACGTGTACGGTAAGAGAAGAGTTGTTACCACCACCATGCTCTGCGTGAAGAATAAGTGCAAGGTCCAGAGTTTCTGCTTCGAGCTTTGAGTAGGTTTTGTCTGAACGGATGAGGCGCAAAAAGTTTTCTGCAGTACTAAGCTCTGCCTTTGGATTATGAATGAACATACTCTTATTGTCATAATAGCGGCGCTTTGCCTGGTAGCCGTAAGAGGCAAGGGTAGAAAAGCGTGCAATCAATTCAATACACTGGCGCACAATGTTTCCTACACTGCGGTCTTCAGGGTTTTCATCATAAGAGTAGCTTGCAAGAACTCCGCGGGCAATCTTGTTCATAATATCGCTCGAAGGAGCCTTCATAATCATATCTTCGGTAAAGTGCTCCGGAAGTGAGCGGCATTCACCAAGGAACTGCTTAAAGGTGTCGAGCTTGTCCTGAGTAGGGAGCTCTCCAAACAAAAGCAGATATGCGCACTGCTCATAACCGAACTGCTTGTTTTTTTCGGCATCGGCAATTAAATCTTCTACATTATAACCACGGTAAATAAGGCGTCCTGGAATGGCGATTTTCTGTCCATCCTTAATTTCGTAACCGACAACATCACCTATGCGGGTGAGTCCTACAAGAACACCAGTACCGTTTGCATTTCTTAATCCGCGTTTTACATCATAAGTTTTGTATAATTCTGGATTGATCGGATCATTGTGAACGGCAAGTTTTTCGAGTCTCTTCAAGAGCGCTGCATCTGAGTTTTTTGAAGTCATTTTCTACCTCCAATGATTCGTTGCATATTTATACGGCAAAATGCATAAATATACAAAAATACTTTAAGAATATTAAATAATTATACAAATATTAAAGGGAATATGCAATAAAAAAAGTGATTTATTCGCCTATTTATCATTTGAAAATTCCAAAAAATGCGTTATAATGAACTTAATAAATACTTAAATTCTTTACTGATATGCCGCAAAACGAACATAACGAATTTGAACAGATAGATCTCAGCACATTTTTTGACTCGCAGGATTCCAGTCCGGTACGGGACGAAAAGGCCGAGATGCTCACGACAAAACAGAAGGAACTCATTCAGCAGGTAATGCCTTTGATTAAGGAGCTTGATCCAGAAAAGGCAGAGAACTTTCAGGAGCGCCTGGACTCTCTTGAACTGCTTGCTCAGGCTGTTGCAAAGTTTCCGTCCCTGCTGGAACGTCACGAGCTTATAGGCGGCTTACGTACACCAACCTCGCTCATAGATTCACTCATAGATCATCAGGATGCCGGGGATGCAATTCTTCAGCTGCCGTCAAAGGCAATGCTTGGAAAGGGTCTGCTTGTTGCAAAAATGCATACATTTTCGACCTTTGCAAAATACACTCATCATATCCCTGAGCTCAGAAAATTTTCAAAGGCCTTTGATACAGAAACAGTTTCGTCCATGTACTCGCTGCTCATCGAAGATGTATACCTTAATCTTATACGTGACTCTTCGCAGCCAATGGAATTCCGCCGTGAATGGGCATTGTCGCTGCTCTTGCTTTGGGAGCACTGGAACGACCAGGGAAGTGCACAGGTAGCACCCGTACTGGAGTCTGTATGGATGGCACGCCGTCGTCTTGCTCCTGCCTTTGGAACGATGATGGGAACAAGTGAGCTTCTGCTCATTTCCATGCAGATGGACGACCAGTGGATTGCCTTTATAAAGCAGAAGCTTGGAGAGCCTGGAGTTTCACAGGCAATGGAGGAGTTCCTCTTTGGAATTTCTTATGAACAGATAAATACACTTCGCACGATTCTTAAGGAAAAAGGTATTCCTGCAATTGGTCGTGACGAGGTTTCTAAATTTTTAGGCGAACACGTAAAGTCGGATGCCGGCTTGGACTACCGCGACTTTTATGCAAAGTATACAGTTCGCCGCGATAATGCACGCTCGCGTACAAGACTCAAATTGAACGGGCCTCACAAAACCCTGGAAGATTACTTTATTCAGTTTGTAACCGAGCAGAACAAGGAGAAGCAGAACAATGATACTTTCGCAAAATCCAAATGAAGATAACGATGAAAAACAGAAAAGAGTTCCGTATCACTTTGGAGAAAAGCTGCGCCAGGTAAGGGAAAACAAGGGCTATACACTTAAGGTTGTTGCTCAGAAGGCCGGGGTGAGTGAAAGTCTTGTTTCGCAGATAGAACGCAATCATGTTTCACCGGCTATTGATACTCTGCTGGCTCTTGCCGATGTACTGGACATAAATCTGGAATTTCTTTTTGAAGAATACAGAAAGGTAAGACCTGTTACTGTCATTCATTCGGGAGAGCGTCCTTCCATCCACGAGGATGAAATTATCTACGAGGAGCTTGCAAATCCTTCAAACAGACAGGGTGAAATATCCTTTGAATCTTACATGCTCAAGATTCCTGCAAACACACATACACACCGCGGATCCTACGGTCACATGGGCCAGGAGTTCGGAATAATTCTTAAGGGCCGCGCTAAGCTCATTTACGAAGACAAGGAATATATTCTGGAGGAAGGAGACAGCGTTTCTTATTCTGCAGCTGTTCCTCATACAGTAGAAAATATCGGCGACTGTGAACTCAATGCCATCTGGGTATTGTCACCGGCACAAAGATTTACAGGCAAGTAAGCTACTGCAAGATTTCTTTTATAGGACTGGATAACTCATTTATTTTGCGCTGGTTGTATTCGTAAACATCCTTCTGCGCATTGTACATATTGCCCTGCATAAAATGAATGAGCGGATTAAACTCGAGCAGAGAGAAGGTCCATACATCCAGTGTGCATATTGACCAAACACTTACCGCAATGAGCGAACCGTTTAAAACAAAAGCATTGAGTGCATCCTTTGCGTCGCCTGCATAAAGCTGACCAAGCCCCGGTATAAATGAAAGATAGCCTGCCAAAAGCTGCTTCTTTGGCTTGTAGTCCATAATATTATCAAGGCTTATGTCTATTGTCCTGGCATCCTGGGCGGTAAAAACATCGGGAAGGTTTTGCTCGGCAAAATAAAATTTTTCCTGTGCGGTCAGCCAGAGCCCTTGATCTATGCTCTGTTTAAAATCTGCAAGAAAGGCTGCATGACGAATTTCCTTGGAATGCTCCTGAAAATTAATGTAGCCAAAAAGATAAAGATTATTCGGAATATGCGAAAGATACTGAATGTGACGCAAACGCAGCTGGTCGGTCTGCTCCTGACTTTCCCCATCATTGATGGAGCTTTGAATTGCCATGTTCATTGTATCTGCGGCAAGCTGCCACTGTTCCTTTTGGGCATATAATCCGGCAAGGCTTTCAAAGGCACGGGTCTGGTAAAGGCCTGCGCTATAATCCTGCAAAAAAATATATCGCTTGTATTCTACTTCTGCTTCTTCAAAAGCTCCGCCTTGTTCAAGCCTCTGGGCATATAAAAAAACATCCTCGTAAATGTCCTTTGCGGGCTTTGACTCTGCGGCAAAAACAGATGAGAAAAACAGAATTGTAATTGCAGCAACTGTGCAAAAGCTAATAAAGCGTTTCATATATTTTTTCTGTTTCCTCGCATAGATGGCGGTACAGGGCGTCGTTATAGCGCTTTGCACTCTGGTAGGAGCCGTAAAGGTCTGCTATATAAAGCACAAGTCCGCAGGCTCCAAAAACATAGGGCTGCCAGCTTTTCCAGTTTGTCTGAATTCCGGTAACGACTGTACCTGCAACAAAAGAGCCTATAGTAAGAAAGCTTGAGGTAAAAGCGCCGAAGGAGCCCGTATACCATTTGCCGCTTCCAGGGATAAGGGTAGAAAGCAGCAGTGCAACGCCAGGCTTTTTGAGCTTGTAAGAGGCGGCAAGTTCACCAAGTGCAAAAAATGGAGAGGCCTCCCCCTGTTCTCCAACGGTCTGTTTGCATAGCTCCGAAAGCTCCGCAATATTTTTATTGAGCACAAGGCCCGAAGCTTTTATAAGGCTTGAAAAATCGGCTGTAAAGGCAGTAAGCTCCAGAGGCTGGCAAAAGCTTTCAAAGGCTGCGGCGTTTCTTTCCATAAAAATATATTTACCCTGAAGCAGGTTCATCCTTTGCTTTATGCTGTTGTCTGCAGCTCCATAAAAATTATTTCTGAGCCACTGAACGCCCGTTTTATTCTGCTGAGATTTATAAATGCCGCAAAGAGAATTGAGGGTCGATTGAAATTCAAGAATCTGCGACGCTTCCAGCTGTGAATTAAAATCAAAGGAATAAAGATAGCGCTTGTATTCTCCTTCGGCTTGAGTCAAAAAGCCCTGACCGTAAAGTGAATCGGCAAAGGCTTTGACTGTGGACGGTGCGTATGGCGAAGGCTCCTGTGCAAAGGCTTTGGCGTTCATTCCTGTAAAAGCGCAGAATGTTATGAGCCATAGGACTGTAAAAACTTTTTTCATTTATTTTCTCCCTTTGTTTTTTTTGGTGGAACAGGATCGTAATGCTTTCCGTTGCTAAGGGTAGGGTAAAGGTCACGTTTGTGTTCTGTATTTGTACAGCGCTTGAGTCGTTCCAGCCCCTGAATAAGACCGAATACTCCGTTTTGATTTACAGCATCCACCATGTACTGCGAGCACGAAGGATAAAACGGACAGTTGGTCATATCCTGGGCAGTAATGAATTTTTTGTAAAACTTAAAGGAGGTTTTTAAAAGCACCGACGGAATGGAAACATCATACGACTGCTGAGCGGCTGCAGAAGCCCTTGTGTATGCGGTAAGCTTTGAAATATCACGGGTTGGATCTAGCGCACCGTTTGGGTCTGCCTTATTAAATTCAATATTTGAAAAGCTAAGGCTTGTAATAAGCACAGGCTCGTTGTTTTCATAGGTGGTAGAGGTTATCGAAACCGGAAAATTTCTTCCGTTATAATATTTGTATTCATCAATCTGAGTCTGGGTGAGCAGTGTAGAAAAATCCTTGTACATTTTGAGGGTCTGGATTTTTCCGTCCATGTCCGAATAAACCATTACGGTGTCTATTGGGTGCACATCCCTTTTGGAATAATTCCACTGTGTCAGGACCTGGTTGTTTTCCATGCTCCGCTGCTGTGGGACAAAGAACGACTCTGTAAGTCCAAAATCCTCGGTGAACCAGTTTATAAAATCCTTGCAGATCTGCTCAAGATATTCGGAGCCTTCTTCAAGCTGAACTATAGTGTCGTCTTCTATATAAAAGGCGCCGGTGTCATTAATAAAAACCTGCTGTTGTGGCTGGGTGGTTTTAAAAAGAAAGAAAAACGGAGCTGCAGTATAAGCTATGCTTCCGCTCATTACCGAATCCGACGAAATACTTTCAGTGCGCGTAAAATCCAGCGAAAGCGAAGAAATATATTTAGATTCAGCAGTCAGAGGAAAAAGCGAAAAAATAAAAAGGGCTGTAAAAAAAAGCAGGCTTTTCTGCGATTTTTTATGGAATAAAGATTGGAATAATCTGTAATCCATTTTCAAAAAGTGCTCCTATGGAAGCAGTCTCGCAGCTTGAAGAGCTTGAACTTGAACTGGAAGAACAGGCGCTTGAGCTTGAAGAAGAAGAGGAAGAGCAGGCGCTTGAAATAGAATCATCACAAGCTTGTTCCAGACTCTGTCCACAGGCTTCTCCGCAGCCTTCTGCACAACCTTCCATGGCATTATCAGTAAATTCTGCACAGCATTCGCCGGACTGATTTGAAAAATAATAGGTTCCGTAAATAACGCCTGCAACAGCAACAAGACCAATAACAACTCCTGTTACGATGAGGGCTGTTTTGCCGCCGTTTTTATTTTTTGAAGTTGATTCGTTATTATAGTAATCATAATCGTAATCATCAGAGGTATCTTCATCATCTTCGATAATAATCTTTTTAGAGGTAGCTGTGTCGGCGCCGGCATAAGCAGAAGATGGAAGTCCACCACCAAAGCCCGAAAAAGAATAGGCAACCGGCTTTGCAAATAAAGATGCCGAAAAAGCGGAAAGAATTATAAAAACAATAAAAGTCTTGAATTTCATAATAATATTGTACCCCCGTTGATAAAAATTTGCAATTCCTAATATATAACCATCGAAAAGCCGATAAGTAACTATGTTTTTAAAGAAAAAAAAGATATTTTTCACAATATTTACGCCTGCTTTTTTGTTTGTTTTTGCACAAGCAGCACTTTTTTCTCAAGAATCGACCTCTGGAACTCAAAAAATTGAATATACAGCGCGCCAGAATGCCATGCGCATTACCGCAAATGACGTAAGACTCACCGAAGAACGCGATGCAGACGGAAATATCACGGGCTATCATCTTTATGTACGCAAGCTGGACGGTGTAAATTCAATCCTCCTAACCGAAACTACGCGCGATCCAAACGGTAAAATCGATAACTATGCCTACCGCGCAACAGAATATAATCCCATAAACGGCGACGAAATCCGCTATCTGGACGGCCAGCAGCTTGTTTCGGAGGGCGCTAAATACAGTCTCATAGACTCAACCCCAGAAGATACCGAGTTTTTTGGCAAGGCCTTTCATATTTTTATACCGCCTGTGCTTCAGTTTGGGTATGAATGGAGCCGAAACGGCATTGTGGAGGTTGGAAAGGGTACTTTTATAAATATCCGCACCTTTGAAAAGCCTTATGCCGACTATTCGGGTGACTATATGGACAGCCCGTTCATGTTCAATCTTGAAACACGCAAAAGGCCAAAGAAGGATCCGCCTGAACCGGAGCCAGAGCCCGAACCGGAGCCTGCCGTTGTTTTGAGTGCAGACTACAATCCGCTTGCGAGCCAGAAGTTTTCGGAGCTTTCGGACTTTGTTATTTATTCCAAGGGGCCAGAAACTATTGTAGCCGACATTATGGAAATTCTTGAGGACGAAGGCGCTCCGCTTGATGTTGTTTTTGCAATTGATGCAACCGGCAGCATGAAAAACGATATAGAAACCTTAAAAACAGATCTGCTTCCAGCCCTGATGGAGCACTTTAAAGATATTGAAGCTGTGCGCTTTGGACTTTTGTTCTACCGTGATTACGGAGACTCGTTTAATTACAAGGGACTTCCGGTAAAGGTTTTTGGCTTTACAGAAAATCTTACGTCCTTTAATAAAAACCTTAATTCAATTAAGATAATAGGCAAGGAAGGCGGCGATATCCCTGAAGCTGTTTACGAGGCAATTTATTCCAGCGTAGAATTTTATGACTGGAGAGCGGGCGACAACGTAAACCGTCAGATTATTTTGATTGGGGATGCAGAACCGCATCCAAAGCCACGAGGACTCGGCAAATATTCCAAGGATTTTGTAATGGATAAGGCTGAGACTAAAAAAATAAATGTAAAGGCAATTCTTTTACCTAGCGACTAGCGTTTTGATATTCTTCCAGCTTGGCAAGAGGAATCTTGTCCATTTCTATCTGGGCAAGCTTTTTATAAGCCGGCGGCAAGCTTCCTGTCATATCGTAATCATAAAGCTCAAGAATTTCTGAAAGAGTGTTATAGGCTTTTTCGTAGCTTTTGATTTTTATATAAAGATGAGCAAGCTCGTATTTTGCTTCGATGTAGGTGTTTACGTCATCGCCATACTGCTGGATTGTTTTTAAAAAGTATCTTTCGGCAGCCTTGTAGTCTGAACTGTCCAGACTGGCCTGTCCCCTTTGCAAAAGCTGTGGTGCAGTAAGATCATCCGGTATTTCCTTTGTTGAATTACAGCCTGCAAATGAAAAAAGGAGGCCTGTAATCAAAATTGTTATGGCGATTGCTGTTCTGTTTTTCTTATTCATACCCCTATAATACTAAAAATGCTCATAAAATAGCAAGTCCATATTTGAATCTGTGGTAGACTTATAGTATAATAAAAGCATATGAAAAAGAATTTTTGCACGGCCAATTTGATAAGACTTGTTCTTGCGGCAGCAGTCTTCTTTGTTACCGGCTGTGCTTCTACAAAAAAACAGGATTCAGCTTTAAAGACCCCAGAAGATATCCAGCGTTTTGATGACTGGCAGTACCGTGGCTTTGGCAAGGAATACCCTGAATGGGCCCAGCTGGTTCTGGATGAAAAATTCGAAGAGCTCAAGGACTATTTTTCTTATATCAATAAAGACGGTCTGGACCTTTGTGTTATAAAGGTTGACGGCACCGATAGTGATATGTGCAGGCACAAAATAAATGAGGTTTCTTACACCGAAGAAGAGGCCTGGCTTATTGAAGAAACCTGGGTCAGACTAAATGAACAGTATTACGGTCAGCTTGAAAATCCCTATGTATATATACGAATATTTTTAACTGGAAACAAGGAGTAGCACTATGAAGGTATTGATTATTGGTGGAGCCGGTTATATCGGAAGTCACGTTGTTAAGGAAATGATGAAGGCAGGCCACAAGGTAACTGTTTTTGATAACCTGTCCAGCGGCTTGCGTTGTAATCTTTTTCCACAGAATGATTTTATCTACGGAAATATACTTATTCCTCAGGATCTGGAAAAGGCTTTTGAAAAGGGCTTTGATGCTTTTGTTCATCTTGCAGCCTTTAAAGCAGCCGGCGAAAGCATGATTGAACCGGAAAAATACAGCGTAAACAACATTACTGGTACAATAAACATTATGAATGCGGCAGTAAAATACGGCTGTAAAAAAATGATTTTTTCTTCTTCTGCTGCTGTTTTTGGCGCACCAGAATACTTGCCTATGGACGAGGATCATCCTAAAAATCCTGAAAACTACTACGGCTTTACCAAGCTTGAAATTGAACGCTTTATGGCCTGGTACGACCAGCTCAAGGGAATGCGTTTTGCAGCCCTACGTTATTTTAATGCTGCAGGCTACGACCCGGAGGGAGAAATCCGCGGACTTGAACAGAATCCTGCAAACCTTTTGCCTCGTGTAATGGAGGTTGCTGCCGGCATGAAGGAAGGCATGAAGGTTTTTGGAACCGACTACGATACCCGCGACGGAACCTGTATCCGCGACTATGTTCACGTAACAGATCTTGCCCGTGCACATGTAATGGCTCTGGACTATATTACAAAAAATGACAAGAGTCTTACTGTAAACCTTGGAACCGAAAAGGGAACCACTGTAAAAGAAATTATTGATGCAGCACGCCGCATTACCGGTAAGGCAATTCCTTCCGAGGATGTAGAGCGCCGTCCAGGGGATCCTGCCTGCCTTTATGCAACCTCAAAGCGCGCCAAGGAGCTCTTAGGCTGGGAACCAAAATACAGCGATGTAGATACATTGGTTAAGACGACTTGGGAAGTGTATAAATAAAAAAAAATCGTCATTGCGAGCGAAGCGTGGCAATCTATTACTGGATTGCCACGCCTTCGGCTCGCAATGACGTAGGATTGCTATGCACCCGCATGATTTCTTGAATAATTGTAAAAAAGAGATTGTTGAACTCCAGACCCTCCTTACCTCCATCCCTGCAATTGCACCGGAGGGTGGTGGAGACGGAGAAGCAAAAAAATGTGATGCGCTGGAAAAGTGGCTCAAGGCTAACGGCTTTGAAAATATAGAACGCTTTGAAGCACCGGACAGCCGCGTAAGCTCCGGTGTGCGTCCGAGTCTTGTTGTAACAATTCCGGGGCAGGATGACAGCCAGCGCGTATGGGTAATGGCTCATATGGATGTTGTGCCTGTTGGAGATCCAAAGCTTTGGAATACAGATCCGTGGACAGTCGTTCAAAAGGACGGACGCCTTTATGGCCGTGGAGTAGAAGATAACCAGCAGGGGCTTTGTTCTGCAGTTTTTGCAGCCCTTTATTTTATCAAAAATAAAATTGTGCCGGCACATACAGTAAAGCTGCTATTAGCCGCCGATGAAGAAAACGGCAGTGCTTACGGGGCAATCTGGCTCATTCATAATACAAGTCTGTTCCGCAAAAATGACCTTATCTTAATTCCGGATGGTGGAGACAGTCAGGGCCGCACAATAGAAATTGCAGAAAAAAATCTTTTGTGGCTTAGCGTTCATGTAATGGGTAAGCAGACTCATGGTTCACGCCCGGACAGTGGTGCCAATGCCTGCCTTGCTGCCTGTGACCTTAGCGTACGCCTTCATAAGCTGGAAAGTGTTTTTGACAAATGTGACCCGCTTTTTGAACCGGACTATTCTACCTTCCAGCCTACTAAACGCGAAAAAAATGTAGACAGCATAAATATAATTCCCGGCGAAGACCGTTTTTGCATGGACTGCCGCATCCTTCCGTGCTACAGCCTGCAGGAGGTGCTGGCCCAGGTTGACCGCTGCTGCCGCGAGGTTGAAAAAGAATACGGCGTAAAGGTTGAATACACAACTCCGCAAAAATCCGAAAGTCCTGCAACACCTGTGGATGCACCTGTTGCACAAAAGCTTGCTGCTGCCATTAAACGCGTGCATGGGCTTGAACCAAAATTTATTGGTATTGGTGGAGGCACTGTTGGCGCAGAATTCCGCCGTGAAGGCATAGATGCCGTTGTCTGGAGCACCCTTGACGACCAGGCCCATCAGCCGAATGAGTATTGTGTTGTTGAAAACTTAATTAAGGATTCGTTGACCCTCGTCGACCTTTTTACCTGATCTTAAGGAATATTCCAAGAATTGCGCAGGTAATTAAAATCTGCATAATCATGAATTTAATTACAACCTGGGTCGGAGACCAGCCGCGGTTTTTTCTCATATGGTCATGCAGAGGAAAGCGTATGTTTTCAAAAATCTTAATCTTAAAGAAGCGCAGCAGGAATACTTTTAAAAGTCCCATACCGCCGTTTATAAAGATGATGGAGCTTGTTGCAAGAATAAGGAACGGGTTTCCGTTTATCATTACTCCAACACCAATAAAGTATCCGATTGCGCGGCTGCCGGCATCTCCCATAAGACACTTGCTTGGGAAGGCATTGAGCCACAGGTAGCCCATTATAACTCCCGCCATTGCAAACACCATAATTGCCCAGTTGGCACCCATTGGAAGGTGAGGCAAAAGCAGGTAGGCACTTATATCCTTGTGACCAAGAACAACGTAGAAAAGAACGCCTAAAGTCAAAAGTGCAATCAAAACCAGGGTGGCAGAAAGTCCGTCAACACCGTCGGTACAGTTTGTTGTATTAATGCTTGCCCACAGCATGATTGTACACAAAATAATGTATACAGCCGGAGCAACTGCAATTTCGCTGGAAGTAAACGGCAGCCAGAAGCGTACAATTCCGTCCGGAGAAGCGCTTTTGAGTCCATAGTAAAGAATAAACGAGGTTGCAACGCTTATGATTAAATCAAGGGCACCCTTAAGATATTCGCCCCAGGAGGTAGTGCTGCGGTCATCAAGAAAACCGGTAAGCATTGTGAGCCAGGTAATTACGATTATAGAGGCTCGTACCCAGTTCATTGGAACAAGCAGAAAACAGATTATTACAAAAATTGTGATAAAAACAACACCGGCGCCTGTTGGCTTTCCCTTTGCGGCTTCGGCATTTTCTTTAATTGTAAATTCTCTTCCGCGGTCGTGTGGAAGCTTGTCATAAAATTTTGGAATGAGCTTGTAGGCTGCAAAAAAGCCTGTGTACAAGGCTACTGCAATCAAAACTGCATAAGAAGTAAGGAGTCGTGCAGGACCCCAGAACTGCTGCAAGTATTGTCCAAGATAGTAAATCATATAATCCTTCTTTTTACATTTATCAAAAATCTATTTTAGTGACTGATATGTGTCATACCAGTGAATATCATCGAAATTAAATGCTCATTGCAAAAATCAATAAGCTCTGCATCTGCCTCAGAACCACCCGGCTGCAAAATTGCCTTAAGGCCTGCATCTGCAAGCTGACGCAAAGAATCGCAAAGATGAATAGGTGCATCACAAACAAGAACATCTGCAAGTGCCTCATCCTCCGGAGAATTTTCTGCAGGAGGATTGTGCTGCTTGTAAAGGATTGCTTCTGTAAGTGCAACATCAACCGAACGGATTGGCGACTTACAGGCCTGTGACAGACCAACAACGCAATTGTTTTTGAGCAGCACCGAACAGTAAGAGCGTGAGCCCATTGCAAGAATCGTACCAAAGGCCATCTGGTCTACAAAGGTCTGACCCGGTCTGTTCTTGGTTTTTACATTCCATACATCAAAAAGCGTTTTATCCTTTGTCTGGAACAAAAGTCCTCCGCCAAGAAGCTCCATTTCATAATCGGAGGTATTTATTTTGGAAACAGAAATAAGGTGAAGGCCCTTAACTGCGCTTAAGATTTCCTTTGCTTCCTTTGTAAAGCCCGGAGAAACAACTGCAACAAAATTACACTTTGCAATTTCTGTTGCAACGGCTTCGTCAATTACAGAGCTGCTGGCAAAAATTACGCGCTTAATTTCCTTGGTGTCGTAGGTGTAGGTTTTCTTAAAGGAGTCAAGCACATTTGTAGAAAGCGAGGCTCCCAGAATTGATTTATTGTAAACTGCAATTGTAAAAACTGTTCCTGTAAGTGGAGTAAACTGGGTAACAAATTTGTAGCCGTCGCAGTTTACGCTCTTTACCGAAAACTGATTTTTAAGGTTTGTTGCAAGCATGCTTATCTGTTCCCAGGCAAACGAAATGTCAGAAACAGTGTTGTAGCTCAACTCTTTTCCCTGCTGCTTTTGAAGCGTACTCATAGTTCCGCCGCCGCCAGGGAATCTGTACAGACACGAATGCTGGTGCTGATTTGCTCCGCCGTAAAGCATGAACTGTTTTTCAAACGGATAGGTAAGATAGTTCATAAAATCGGTTTCGTCCTGCGAGGTCATGAGCAGAGAGCTTGCAATACCTCCGTCAAAGGCAGAAACCAGGTTCAGAGCCTTTGCTGCAAGACGAATTTTAAATTCCGGAGTTACGCTGTTTGTACGCAGCTGAATCATTGCTTCCTTGTAGTCTGCAGGGTCGCTAAGAATAATAATGTTTTCGTGATTCAAAAAGGCGTTGCGAAGCAGGGTAGATATATAAAAATTAAACGGTCTTGTTATAGACTTAAGCTTTTTTTCGGAATTGATGGAATGAATTGCAGGAATGACGTTCATGCAGATAAGCCCGACGTTGCTTTCCTGTGTATAGTTTTCGGACGGTTCGGTGTAAAACGAAGATGCAATAATTCTTTTGATAAGAGAAGAGGTGTCGTTAAGATACAGATTGTTTTCTATAAGGGCATGCTCTCTTACAACAGGAATCTTAGCTTTTTTCAGAACCTCTTCTGTTCTGTTAGCGCTAAGAATCTGCCAGCCTTCATCCGAAAGAAACTGAGCCAGTTCAATGACTCCTTCAGTATTTTCTACATGAAAAATTGCCTGCTTAACCATAACTTTATTCTAACAGATTTTTGCTTATAGTGAAAGACATATATAGCTTGAGTGTGAGTCATGTGACAAAATAAGGCTCTTATGATAAAATAAAGCGGTATGGAAAAAATGGAAGAAAATGCGGATTATTTGACGCAGCAGTTGATAACATATATAGGAAATAAAAGGGCACTTCTTCCATTTTTGAAGCAGGCTGTAGATATTGTCCGTAAGGATATTAAAAAAGACAAGCTCAAGTGTGCAGATGTTTTTTCGGGAAGTGGAATTGTTGCACGCTATCTTAAGCAGTTTTCTTCGCTGCTGGTTGTAAACGATCTTGAAAAATATTCCTGCATTATAAACCGCTGTTACCTTGCAAACAAAGTGGGGCAGAACCGCCGGCTCAAAACTACCTGGCAGGAGCTTACTGCAAAAATAGATGCACGCATGGAGCTGTTGCAGCAGGCCAGACAGAACGGCAGCTATGAAAATCCGGGCTTTGTGTCTGAGCTTTATGCCCCCGCAGATCTTAAAAAAATTAAACGAACCGACCGCTGCTTTTATACTCCCTATAATGCAAACTATATTGATGTTGCGCGCCAGCTTATTGAAAGCGAAGTTCCACAGGAGCTCAGGGATTTTTTTATTGCTCCGCTTTTGAGTCAGGCTTCGGTTCATGCAAATACTGCCGGAATCTTTAAGGGCTTTTATAAAAACTCTCAGACAAAGACAGGTCAGTTTGGCGGCAACGGCAAGGATGCACTTTCGCGTATTCTTGGAAATATTTCAATTCCTTTTCCGGTTTATTCAAACTTTGACTGTGAGTCTGTTGTGTTCAATCACAATGCAAATGAGCTTGTAAACCTGCAGGAGTTTAAAGACCTGGGCCCCTTTGATATGGTTTATCTGGACCCGCCGTATAATCAGCATCCTTACGGTTCAAATTATTTTATGCTCAATCTTATTGCCGATTACCGCCGTCCTGATGAACAGAATATAAGCCGTGTTTCTGGAATACCAAAGGACTGGAACCGTTCGCATTATAATAAAAAGCGCTTTGCTGCCCAGGACTTTTTTGAGCTCATAGAGCAGCTTGATTCACGCTATATTCTTGTTTCCTTTAATTCCGAAGGCTTTATTTCCAAGGACCAGATGATAGAAAGCTTGAGCCGGGTGGGTAAGCTTGAGGTTCTGGAAACCGATTACAATACCTTCCGTGGTTCGCGCAATCTTAGCGGTCGCGAGATTCACGTAAAGGAATATCTTTTTTTAGTACGAAAGAACTAGACTTGCCCAAAGCGGCAGATGGTCCGACCAGCCTTCTCCTGAATATATTTTATAACCAAAAGGAATTCCCTGCGCATTTGCCCAGGGTGATTCTGTCATTGGTCTGAACTCTGCGGCGGTTATATTGCCGGTAAGCATTATATTGTCTATGCGTTCCCATTGGTCGTCGTACCAGTAGCTGCCGGTCTTGGTTGCAAAGGTGCCTTCGGGGGTGAACCATAAGGAGCGCGCCTGTACATAGTCTGCGCTGCCGTAATCTGCAAAACGAAGTATTGTGTTGCTGCCTGCCTCCTCAAAGCTGCAGATAAAGGCTGCGGCGTCGCGGTTAAAGTCTCCGGTAATTATGATGGGTGGGGCTTGTGTCTGGGGTTGAGTGTTCTGTACGCAAAGCTCTGCAATTCTTTTGGCAAGCAGGCTTTCCTGCCAGTCACGCCATATTTCACTTTTTTCTTCTCCGCCCGATTTTGATTTCCAGTGGTTGGCAAGAAGTATAACCTTTTGTCCGCCGATTGTTGCCGCTGCTTCCAAAAGATATCTTGTAGAAGGCTGTGCCTGATTATGAATGCGTATGTCCAGGGCATGGGCTTTTACCTCATTAAGCGGAAAGCGCGAAATTATTCCAAGACCTATGGCTGTTTCCTCCTGCTTTGCAAAGGCAGAATAATTCCAGAATTTTTTCTGATTCCAGTTGTGCCCGTTTGCCGCCAGCTGATTACTTATATCATGAATTACGGCCTCATTTTCAATTTCTTCAAAAACATAGATGTCGGCATTTACCTGCGAAATAAACTGACACAGCCGCTGGAGTCTTACAGTATAGGTCTGTATGTTCCAGTTGCCTGCCTTTTGAAAATCGCTGTATTCAAAGCCGTCCTTGTTTCCGTCAAAAAAGGTCTGAAGGTTCCAGTTTACAAGAGTAAATTGGGTAGTGTGCGAAAGTGTGTTCTGGGCGCAGGGACCGGAAGCATTTTCCTTGTTGTCGCAGTTTACCGTACAGCAGGTGCAAAGCAGAATAAGGGCTGTGACCTTGGGCAAGAGATTTGTTTTCATTTTTACCTCCGTGGTTAAATTTAAATTTTTCCTATATATAGATAGGAAAAATTTGAGGAAAATAGGAAGTAAATTTGAAAAAAAGTTTAAAAAAACTTAGTCATTGTGAGCGCAGCGCGGCAATCTACACATTGAACTTAAAGAACAATACGTCGCCGTCCTGAACAACGTATTCTTTTCCTTCCTGGCGGTACTTTCCGGCTGCCTTGATGGCGGCTTCGTCCTTGTACTGACGCAGGTCGTCTATTGTATATGCTTCGGCCTTGATAAAGCCCTTTTCAAAGTCTGTGTGAATTACACCTGCAGCCTTTGGAGCCTTGTCACCGGCGTGAATTGTCCAGGCGCGGCATTCATCAGGTCCACCTGTAAAGAAGGTGCGAAGTCCCATAAGGTGGTAGGTTTTGCGTGCAAGAACTGCAAGTCCGCTTTCGGTAAGACCAACGCTTTCCATAAAGTCCTTGCGGTCTGCAGGGTCGTCAATTTCTGCAAGGTCTGCTTCAAATTTACCGCAGATTACTACAACCTCAGACTTTTCTTCGTCAGCGTATTTTTTTACAACTTCTACGTATTTATTTGTCTGGTCGGCAATTGAATCTTCGTCAACGTTTGCTACATAAATTGTAGGCTTCATTGTAAGAAGGAACATGTCGTAAAGGGCAGTGCGCTCATCATCTGTAAGGTCTGCAGTGCGGGCGCATTTTCCGTCCTGGAGCAGAGGCTTAATTTTTGCAACAGCGCTGATCCATGGAGCGTATTTTTTTTCTTCTTCCTTTCCAAGAGAGCGGATGGCGCGGGTAACCTTGTCCTGGCGTGCTTCGATTGTGTTCAAGTCTGCCTGGCAAAGCTCCCAGTTGATTGTAAGAATATCGCTTTCAGGGTCAATCGGGGCAGCCTCGTTTGCATTTTCGCGGACGTGCATAATATCAGGGTTATCAAAGCAGCGAACAACATGGGCAATTACAGAACACTCGCGGATATTTGCAAGGAACTTGTTTCCAAGACCTTCACCGTTGCTTGCGCCCTTAATGAGTCCTGCAATATCAACAAATTTTACGCTTGCAGGAGTCTTCTTTTTTGGGTTATGAATGCTTGCCAGAAAATCCAGGCGTTCATCCGGAAGGTCTACAATACCAATGTTAGGGTCAATTGTACAAAAAGGAAAATTCTCTGCCGCAGCAGGAGCCGCTGTAAGAGCCGAAAAAATAGTTGACTTGCCTACATTTGGAAGTCCAACGATACCGCATTCAAGTGCCATATATTATTCCTCTTCAACCGCGCGTGCCAGCTGGTCCGCACAGCTTGTATTTTTAAAACCGCAGGTGTTGCCTTTGAGCTTAGCCACAATTTCATCTGCAGTCATGCCGTCGCAGAGCTTAGAAATTGCCTTAAGATTTCCGTTGCAGCCGCCTTCAAAGCTTATGTTTGTGATTTTTCCGTTTTCGTCTTTATCAAACGTAATTGAGCGGGCACAGGTTCCCTTGGTTTTATAGGTTATTTGCATAAGTGTAATAATAATAAATATAACAGTTTCTTACAACATTTTTTTACATTTATACTAGAAAAACACAGCTTATGTATTACAATGTTTTTTAGTAAAAAGTTATACGCCATTGTTGTGCCCCTGATTACTAAGGAGATTCAAAAATGAACGAAACATTAAAGGTATTGGAAACACGCAGAAGCTGCAGAAATTTTAAGCCGGACATGATTAAGGATGAAGAACTTAACGCAATTCTTAAGGCCGGAACCTACGCCGCAACAGGCATGGGCAAGCAGAGTCCTCTTATCATTGCTGTAAAGGATAAGACTGTACGCGACCAGATTATGGCAGAAAACCGCAAGGTAGCCGGTATGCCGGACAATGTTGATCCTTTTTACGGTGCACCTGTTATTCTTATTGTGCTTGCAGACAAAAGTGTTGTTACTCATGTTTACGATGGTTCTCTTGTTATGGGAAATCTTATGAACGCAGCAGAAAGTCTTGGTGTTGCAAGCATCTGGATTCACCGCGCAAAGGAAGAGTTTGAAGCTGACTTTGGAAAAGAGCTCCTCAAAAAGCTTGGCATAACAGGCGACTACGAAGGAATTGGTCACTGTGCCCTTGGATATGCTGCCGGTCCTGCAAATGCACCTGCACCTCGTAAAGAAAATTACGTTTACTATGTTTAATATGAAGATTTTAGTTATTAATAATCAGCTGGAACAAAAGCAGCTGGAGCTTATAAAAGAAGCCGCAGACCAGATTAATGCAACAGTTCATTTTTACACATCGGATGCAGACATTCCTCAGTCTGACTACGATGCAGATATCATCTATGGTTTTGCTCCTTCCATTGTAAAAACAAGCCGGACCTTAAAATGGCTTTGTGTTCCGTGGGCAGGTGTAGATTCCATTATGGCTCCGGATTATTTTGCAAATCCTGAATGTCTGCTTACAAACTCGGCGGGTGCTTATGGAGTTTCAATTGCAGAGCACATGATTGCAACCTCTCTTGTAATGATGCGCCGCCTGAATGAGTTTATGGAAGAAACACGCAACGGTCAGTGGCTTAAGCCTCGTCCTCAAAAATCTCTTAAGGATTGCCGCATTACAGTTTTGGGCACCGGTGATATTGGAACCACCTTTGCAAAGAGTGCCGCCGCCTTTGAGCCTGCTGCTATTATTGGAGTTTGCCGCAGCGGAAAAAGCAGTGAGTCGGTTTATGATAAGGTGCTGCCTGTTTCACAGCTGGATACAATTCTTCCGGAAACAGATTTGCTTGCAATGAGTCTTCCTGCAACACCAGAAACAAAGGGAATACTTTCACGCGAACGTATGTCGCTGTTGCCGGAGGGCGCTTACATTGTAAATGTAGGTCGTGGCTCTGCCATTGATGAAGACGCACTTGCAGATAATCTTGAAAGTGGACATCTTTCAGGAGCCGCGCTGGATGTATTCCAGACTGAACCGCTTCCTGCAGGTAACCGGCTTTGGCATACAAAAAATCTTTTGATTACACCGCATGTTGCAGGAAATATGACACTGGCTCATACACGCAATAAGAATGTGCAGATGTTTATAGAAGATTTACATAATTTTGCAGAAGGCAAGCCGCTCAAATATCTTGTAGACAGAAGGCTCGGGTATTAAAGCTCTTCCAGCTCTTCAACTTCGCCGATTTCATCGATTTCTTCGATTTCTTCGATCTCTTCGATCTCTTCAATTTCCTCTGGCTCGGCGGCAGTCATGTCTTCTATATTGCTTGTGATGAGCTCAGTATCATTAAAAAGATAATCGTTGTATTCCTTGAGTACGTAAGAAAAGTCTACCTTAAGGAAGGTCTGAAGATATTTCTGTTCCTCGCGCATTTTGTCAAAGCTTTCGTTCAGAACGTTTACGATGCCGGTATCAAGCTCGCCTTCTTCTGTCATTTTGTTGATTATGCCGAGCGTGTGCTCCTTTGAAAACTCTCCCTTGTAGCTGCGGTTGTCGGTAAGGGCACTTGTGATGTCGGCAATGGTAAGGGTACGCTGAACTGTGTTCAATTCTTCTGCAGGGAGCTGTGAAGGATAACCTTTGCCGGTAAGCTTTTCGTGATGGCGGCAGGCGGCATCAAATATCCCTGTAGAAACAATGCTGCCAAGAATTCTTTTTGTATGATTTACATGGTAGCGCATAATACCCATATCCTCCGGCGAAAGCTTGCCCGGAAATTCCAGGATGCGGGTAGGGGTAGCAATTTTTCCTATGTCATGAACAATTGCCGAGGTAAACAGTGTGTTCAAATCTTCGTCGCAGAGCCTTAGTCGTTTTCCAAGCGAAAGTGCATAGCAGGCGGTGTTGATTGTATGCGTCAAGGTAACCGTGCTTTTAAAATCCAGAAAGTAAACCAGCAGCTTTAGAATCTGATGTGTGTCATCGGGGTTCATGCGTACGCGGTAAAGGAAACGCTCCAGCTCGTTAAAAAAGTCTGTATTTTTAATCTGGTCAACCAGCGCATTGTTTTGATTAAGCTCGTTAAAAATCTTTGCAAAAGCAGGATCAAAATAATCGGGTGCAAGCTCGTTTATATCTGCAGGAAACGGTGTGTCGGGATGCTTTGCAATAAAGTCACTGGCACGCGCGCACATATATATGATTGATTTATAGTCTGTCTGATAAATGAATTTTTTGAGTGTTTCATCAAACGGCAGATTAAAGCCCTCCAGAGCCTGAGCATCGTTTTTAAGCGGTGTCATAAACTCCAGGTAATAGTAGGAAAACATATATTTGCTTTCGGTTTTCTTTTCATCCGAAAAAAACTCAAAGTCGCTGGCAAACGGAGAATCGTTGTAAAGCAGGTCCTGTCTGAAAAATCCCAGCGTATGAAAAAGCGCCAGTACAACAAGATTAGTTATGGAACAGCGTGCATTCATCCCGCCGGCCTGTGCCACCTTAAGCGCCAGATAAGCAGTCCTTTCGTTATGCTGAACGATGCTGTTATTGATATTAAACAGCATGCGGTTGGCAATTCGAATAATCTGCCCGGCATTCAGAGTATCTTTAGGTTTTAAGGCATCCAAGTCAAACTGTGCCATATTATCATAATTATATCACGGTTTTTTGAATTGGCAATTAGCAATTACGGTATGAGTTTTGTAAGCGTGTGGTCCTTCTGGCGCCAGTTTTTGTCTACTTTTACCTGAAGGTCGAGGTCAATTTTCTGAATGTATATCTGGCTCAGCTTTTTGAGGGCTGCAACGCGGATTTCTTTGATTTTTGCGGCACCTTTGCCAATGACTATACCTTTCTGGCTTTCGCGTTCTACGCAGAGGAAGGCGCGGATCCACAGCTTTTTGCCTTCGTTGCGATGTTCTACGTCTGCCACCTGAACATAAACTGCATGAGGAATCTCATCTGCAAGCCTGTTAATTGCTTCGCCGCGGATAACCTCGCAGATGCGGAAGGTAAGGTCCTGGTCGGTATAGGTTTCTTCATCGTAAATTGGTGCGCCTTCTGGCGAAATGTCATACAGGGCGCGGAGCACCTCGTTTATGCCGGTGTCCTTTTGAGCAGACATTTCTAAAATGCGCTCGTCCGGAATGCCTGGAAGAACTGTTTTTATAAAGCTGCGTACAGCCTTTGGTTTGGAGCCTGGTAAATCAGTTTTGTTTATGGCCGCAACTGTTTTGTCCTGAAGCTTTTCAAGCAGGCGCGCAGTGAGCATTTCTTCGTCGCCCGGCTGGCGGGTGGAATCAATTACATAAAGCACGCAGTCAATTCCATCCAGCTGACTTTCTGTAACATTGCGCAGGCGCAGGTTCAGCTTTTTGTCCGACTCATGATAGCCCGGCGTATCTATAAAAATGAGCTGCCCCAGCGAGGTATTTACAATTCCCTTTATAGCATTACGCGTAGTCTGCGGAACAGGTGAAACAATACTCACCGGCTCCTGACACGCCGTATTCAAAAAAGTAGACTTTCCTGCAGAGGGCCGCCCGATTATCGCCACAACAGCAGTTTTCAAGGTTTGAGTTTCTTCCATATTCTTATTATAGCATAAAATCGTCTTTATAGAAATTCTTTAATTAATGCTTCTATCTGACGCAGGTTTATTGGTGTAGCTTGTGTTTCCATTGTTATGATCAGGTTTAATCTCTCTGCAAATCATACATTTTCTCCTCCTGGGCCTACAAAAAAAAGAAAAACTCCAAAACTGTAGGCCAAAAGTTTTCTTAAGCGTTCAAAATGGCCTACAGAAAAAGGCAAACCTTCAAAACTGTAGGCCAAACTCTCCAAATCAAAAATTTTCCATATATAATATGTCCAAAAAAACATTAAGTCCATATAATGGTGTAAATTTAAAAGAGTCATAAACTTCAATCCTAAGTATAATGTTAAGTGACCAAACTAAAACATTAGAAAGGAGAAAAATTTATGACTCAATTAAATCTTACTTTAGACCAGGAAGAATTG
>JAFZYR010000062.1 GCA_017616165.1 Treponema sp. | reverse complement strand
TGAAGCAAACGGTGCGGAAGTCAACTTCGCAATCCACCCGGTTGCCGGCCGTATGCCAGGCCACATGAACGTTCTTCTTGCTGAGGCAAATGTTCCTTACGAGCAGCTCAAAACTGCCGACGAAATGAACCCGCAGATGAGCAATGTTGACGTTGCAATCATCATTGGTGCAAACGACGTTGTAAACCCGGATGCTATTCACGATCAGGGCTCTCCACTTTATGGTATGCCAATCGTAAACGCTCACGAAGCAAAGACTGTATTTGTTCTTAAGCGCGGTAAGGGTACAGGCTTCTCTGGTGTAGAAAACCCACTCTTTACAAACGACAATACAGTTATGATTTACGGTGATGCTAAGTCTACAGTAAGTCAGCTGGTTAGCGAGTTTAATTCATAAGACTTATATAAAAGGGGCCCTTCGACAGGCTCAGGGAACACGATTTAGTGGGGTCCCTGAGGCTCTCGAAGGGCCTTATTTATTTAACTCTTTTTTTAATACTTAAATGTCTTTAAGAGCTTTGTGTAATAGCTGCTTTTTTCAAGGTAGCTGTCTTCAAAAGCGGCAAGAGAAAGATAACTGTTTAATTCTTTAGAAGGGTTTGTTGTAAGCTCTTTGATTACATAAACTATGCGTCCTGTATCAGGCTGGCTGGAACGGGCAACAACCTTTGTAAGATGCTTTTTGTTGTCTACAGTAAGCTCCATGCTTTCAAAGTCGGTGTAAGAACCGCCTGTGCTTTCTACAATGCGGCGCAAAACAAAAATATCATTTACAGCTTTATCTTCAAAGTATGCTGGAACCGAAGCAATTGTAAGAAAGGCTTCTTCGCCAAACATCCACATATTGTCAGCAGCCGATTCCCAGTTGGAATCAAGAGTAATTGTCTGTCCATCCTGTGTGGTATACTTCTTTGATTTTCCCTTAATTTTTGTCTTGGTTGGTGCATGGTAAGGCTTTGCTTCAATAAGACCATGAAAATCTTCAAAGCTAGTGTCTTCTCCGCTTATAATGCGTCCAATTGTTACACACGAAAGCAGTACCGTTCCATCTGCAGTCTTTATGTTCTTAAGGTTAAACAGAGGAATAAGACTGTCAAAGCAGACAGTAACCTTACCACCAAACTGTTCGTAGTCCTGTGAAATTGAAACAGGCTCTGCTTCAACAGGGTCGGCCTTTATTCGGCGTGAAGAAAACTCATAGATGATATCGTGCAGGTAATTTAAGATATCTACATCATCTTCTGAATTAGGATCTACTTCAGTAATGATTTTTTCACCGGTCATATCCATGTAAGCTGCTTCCGGATTTACAGTAAACAAAATGGCAAGAGCCTTTTCCGGCTGGGCAGTTGCACGGTCTGCAGGTGCGTAATAACGAATCTGATATGAGGTGTCGTCATAAGCGAGCAGTCCTATATAACTGGCACGTGTAAAAGAATAATCACGGTAGTATACATATTCTCCTGCAGTGTCCGGCACAAACGATGTAAAGCCAGGGAGTGCAAAAGCAGCAGCCGCACCGCAAACAAGTATTGTAAGTGTTAAAAGAAGTTTTTTCATATATATTCCTTGTAGTACGTGGATTGCCACGTCGCTATGCTCCTCGCAATGACGTCATTGCGAGCGAAGCGAAGCAATCTACATTTATGAATTCAGCTTTTTCAGTTCTGCCTTTACAATCTCCACAGCCTTGGCAGCCGCACTTTCTGCAGGAACCAGCTCTGGGGTGTCGGCGCTGCGGAGCTTAAGCTCAACATTAGGCAAATTCTTATCACCAACAACAATGCGGATAGGGTAACCAATCAAATCGGCATCCTTAAACTTAACGCCAGGGCGTTCGTCGCGGTCATCAAGAATAACGTCAATTCCGGCTGCAAGAAGCTCATCATAAAGCTTATCGGCTACTTCCTTCATTTTATCCTTGTACATAACAGGAACGACTGCAACCTGGAACGGAGCGGTACTCATAGTCCACATAATTCCGTTGTCGTCGTGATGTGCTTCTATGATGCTGGCAAGAGTTCGGTCTACACCAATTCCATAGCAGCCCATAATTGCTGTTGTAAGCTTGCCGTTTACATCAAGATAAGTCATGTTCATAGACTTTGTATATTTGTCACCAAGCTTAAAGATATGTCCAAGCTCGTTTCCTTTTTTAGAATAGAAGGTTCCGCCGCATTCAGGACAGATGTCGCCAGGCTTTACAATGCGGACATCAGCAGTCATAAATGGAGTAAAGTCGCGGCCCGGTTCAACATGAATAAAGTGAACATCCTTTTTAAGACCACCTGTTACAGCGTCGTGCATAGTCATAACAGTTTTATCTGCAATAACCTGAGCCTTTGTAAGCTTTACAGGGCCTGCAAAACCAACAGGAGCGTCTGTAATCTTTACAACGTCTGCTTCTTCTGCAAGCTCAACGTTGCTGGCCTTAAGCAGAGCACACAATTTAGCTTCGTTTACATCAAGGTCGCCGCGAATACAAACAGCAACAAAGTCACCCTTAAGCTCAACGCCAGGATTTTCTACCTTGTAAATAAGAGTCTTAATAAATGCCTGTGGAGTTGTCTTAAGGAACTCGCTAAGCTCTTCGATAGTGCGTACATTTGGAGTAGGAATCTCTTCAACGGCAGCGCTGGTTGCAACCTGTGGCTTTCCGTCTGCACCAAGAGCAACGTCATCCTTGCAGGCAGCCTTTTCTACGTTAGCGGCATATTTACAGCCAGGACAGAGAATGAGTGTATCGTCTCCAACCTCGCTTTCTACCATGAATTCTTCTGAGCCCGAACCACCCATAGCACCAGTGTCGGCCTTTACAGAAATTGTTTCCAGTCCCATGCGCTTAAAGATGCGGCGATAAGCGGCAGCGGCATTTTCGTAAGAAGCGTCCAGGTCTGCCTGATCCTTATCAAAAGAGTAAGCGTCCATCATTGTAAATTCGCGGCCTCTCATAACGCCATAGCGCGGACGAATCTCATCACGATATTTTGTATTAATCTGGTATGCAGTAAAAGGAAGCTGCTTGTAAGAGGTAACTCCATCGCGTACAAGGGCGGTAAAGGCTTCTTCGGCAGTAGGAGAAATTACCATATCCTGGCCACCACGGTTCTGCGGCTTGAGCATTTCGGGGCCCATCTTTTCCCAGCGACCGCTTTCCTTCCAGATTTCTCCAGGCTGAACAACAGTAGGCTTCATTTCGAGCATACCGGTCTTGTTCAATTCTTCGCGGATAATGTTTTCAACCTTGCGGAATGCCTTGAGTCCCATAGGCATATAAGAATAAAGTCCGTTTCCAAGCTTACGGATAAGTCCTGCGCGCATCATCAGCTGATGGCTGGAAATAACGGCATCATTAGGTGCCTCGCGCAGCGTCCAGTTAATAAATTTTGATGCTTTCATAATGAGATTATTATAGTAAAAAAAAGTCTCTGTGAAAATAGGGACCCTTCGACGCGGTTACTGAGCTTGTCGAAGTGCAGGCCCCCCCCCTTAGTCTATCTTCCACTTTCCGCCATCGTGGATAAAGCGTTTGGCATTTACTTCGAGGAGGCGGCCGTCTTCACCGGACATTTTTACCATGTTGGTAAGAGGGTTTACTTCGGTGATGCGGAAGTTGGTACCGTCGTAGAAAATGCGGATTCCTTCGTTTGGAAGGTTGCGGCGGGCTTCGTTGTACCAGTCAAACTCGTAAGAGAGACAGCACAAAAGGCGACCGCACTGACCCGAAATTTTCATGGAGTTCAAAGAAAGGTTCTGGTCCTTTGCCATGCGTATAGAAACCGGGCGGAGCTTGTCAGAAACTGCATGACAGCAGAACGGGCGTCCACAGATTCCAAGTCCACCGGTTATGCGGCTTTCGTCACGTACACCAATCTGGCGCAGCTCAATTCGCATTTTGAAAACGCTTACCAAATCCTTTACCAGCTCGCGGAAATCTACACGATTGTCTGAGCTAAAGAAGAACAGAGCCTTGCTTTCATCAAACAAAAAGTGGGTATCAATGAGCTTCATGTCCAGATTGTGGTTGGAAACCTTTTCCTTAAAAATAGGGAAGGCTTCCTTTTCCTTTTCTATGAGCTGCTTGCGTTTTTCCATGTCATCGGCATTGGCCTTGCGGTCAATTGTAACAATGTCGTCTTTTTTAATGCCCACAGGCTTTTTTGATTCACCCAGAACAAGCGCCATGTCCTTGCCATAGCGGGTAGGGGTAATAACATATTCACCGGCCTTTAGAGCATAATTACCCGGAGTGCGGGCATATAAGGTTTCGTTGGAGTATTCAAGCTTTATATGATACAGCGGAAAATCAACAACCAGGTTTTCGCTTTCAACAACCTCGCTGTCGTTGTCTTCCAGACTGGAGAGATTTTCGTTTTCGTTGTCTATGTCGCTTTCGAATATGTCACTCATAGGTTAAGTATACCCCTTATGCTTGGATTAAGTCTACAATAAGGCCGCGTATTTCATTTGCATGGTCCAGAATTTTAAGGTTTCCGGCCTGCATTGTAAGTGTTTCGCGCACCATGTTGTCCAGCTTTTGATTTATAGTTTCTATTATAAGCCTTGGGTCCTTAGGACGTTCCTTTGTATTATACTTAGAAAAAATCTGCTGAGGCTTTGCAAATCCGCGCCTTGTTTTTTTGTATTCTACATAATTATTGTCTACAACGTATTTTATAAACTGCTTTACAGTGTTTTTAAATTCAATTATATTCTCTGAGGTTGCAGCCTCTGAAAGCTTGTTTCCTGCAGTGTCTACTCTGTCCTTAAGGAAAATGGCTGCCTCTTCAATGGACATGCCTGCAATTTCCGGAGGGAGACCCTGAGCTTCAAGTGTTTTCTGTTCTTCTGTTTGTCTGTTGCTTTGTACCAGCTTGGAAAAGGCAACCTGTGCCGTAGAAGAAGTTTTTTCTTTTTTTAATTCGCGTGCAGCCTGGCTTGTGGCATTTTGAAGGCCCCCGTAGTAGGTAGAGGCTCCCAGCGGATTTATATCACTCATGAAAGGACAACCTTCTCCTTAATAGCCTTTGACTGCAGGTACTGTGCAGACTGCTTTTCAAAAAGCTCTTCGTCTTTAATGGAAATACATTTTCCATTAAAGGTAGCCTTATCATCAATCTGAACCTTGCGGCTTATAACATCGCCAAGAACTGCTGCTTCCGAAAGAATCTTTATTCCGTCCTGAGCAATTATATTGCCAACAACAATACCGCTTATGATAACCGATTTAGCTTTTACGTCTCCGCGGATTCTGGCATTATCGCCAATAATAACATTTCCGTCTGTTTCCAGGTTGCCGTCTATATCCCCGTCAAGGCGTACAAATCCATTGATGCGCAAATCACCGGTGATGGAAGAGCCTTTACCAAGAATAGTGTTAATAGAAATGTCATCAACCTTAAGAGCCATAAGAACCTATTTTGTTAATTTGATATTTACATATTTTGCAGGGTCTACAACGTCAGAACCAATGTGAACCTCGTAGTGCAGGTGAGGTCCGGTAGAAATACCAGTGTTTCCTACATAGCCTATAACAAAGCCCTGTTCTACAAGCTGACCCTTTTTTACTCTGTAGTTGCTAAGGTGTGCGTAGCGTGTATAAATACCATGATTATGTTTGATGATTACAAAGTTTCCGTAGTTTGAATCGTAGCCTACGTTTACAATCTGTCCCGAAGCAGTTGCCATTACAGGATCGCCGGAGCGGTAAGTAGAAAAGTCAATTCCCTTGTGAATGTACCACTGATTGTTAAGCGGGTGCATGTTTGGACCAAAGGCCATGGAAATGTGCAGGTTAGGACTCTGAATAGGGCAGATGCTTGGAATCTCTGTAAACAAAGACTGCTGTGTCTTAATCATTTTTCCAATCTGTTCTATAGGGTCTACCGCACTTTCAAGATAAGAAGTAAGTTCTTTTATATCTGCAAGCTCGCGTGCTGAGCCGGTGGTAATTTCCTTTGTGCTAAAGAGAGATGAAAGGTCGCTGTTGTTAAGTGATGCGTCCGATTTAGATTCTACCTGCTGAATACCAAGCAGCGAAAGGCTCTGAGAAAGTGAAGTCTGAAAGCGTTTTGCAGCCTTGAACAGGTTTGCGTTTTCATCACGCAGCTGATCCAGACTTGCAAGAGTTTCGCGGTTCTGGTTCATGAGGTTGGAAATCTCTATTTTGGAAGAAACTGAGCTGCGGTTAAAGTAGAAGAAAGAAGAAATAACGCCGATGGAAAGAAGCAGTCCAAGCAAAAGCGCAAATACATTTGTCTGGAAGTTTACAACCTTTCCATGAGAATGAGGAACAATCATAATTGTGAGCTTGCTGTCAAAAACGCGGAAAATTTTTACAAAGAAGCCGCCCATAGACTTAAAAAAGTTTCCAGTCTTATGGGTAACGTTGTTTGCGAATCGTTTTTCGAACTTTTTTACTCTTTTTTGTGTTCTCGGCAAAATACTTTCCCCATTATCTTCTTTGATAATACCGTTCTCATAGTATAACATACTATATAAAGTCATGTCAAATTAAGATTTTGTTGTTTTATGACTTATTTCTTCTTATATTATCGGAATTTTTAATTAAAATGTTACATAAAGAGGGGGAACGCCTTCCCCCTGGGTTCAGCCATTGAACTGACCCCATTTTTTTAGACAGTTATTACGCACATTTTAGGCTGAAAGTCATCGGTGATTTCCAGCCTAATTTTTTTTGTATGCGGTCTTTGTTATAGAACTGAATAAAATCAGTTATCAGCTCTTCCATCATTTGATATGAAAGCAGACCATGTTTATTAACATCATAATAACCGGATTCTGCTTTCAATGTCCCGAAAAAATGTTCCATACAGGCATTGTCCCAACAGTTGCCTACACGACTCATGCTTTGTATAAAACCTTTTTCTTTCAACAGTTTTCTGTATTCTGACGCTTTATAAGTACTTCCCTGATCTGAATGAATCAGAACATTGGAAATATCATATCGGTCACACAGACTGTTTATTGTATCAACAGCAAGATTTGAATCAGCATGTCTGGACATTCTGAATGTCAGTATCTCATTGTTGAATAAATCCATTACAGCACTAAGATATAACCAGCCGTTTTTAATTTTGAAGTATGAGATGTCCGTTACAAGTTTTTGCAGCGGTTTATCTGCTGAAAAATCCCTGTTAAGAATATTCTTCGGCAGATTGGCCTCATTCTCCTTCAAGGTCTGATAATATCCCTTAGGGAACCGTTTTACACGGTTCTCAACATGAATCCCATACAGATTTGATACCCTCAAAATCCTTTTGTGATTCATTTTCACGCCAAACTGGAGTTTCAGGTAATGAGCTTTTGCCTTTGCTCCTGCATAGCGCAATTGTTTTTCCGGCAGCTTTTTTATCATCTCGAGTGTTTCAAGGTCTTTATCAGCTTTCCTTGTGTTATCCTTCTGATAATAAAAAGTAGCCCGGCTTATACCTGCAATCTTACAAAGAAATTTTATTGCGTGTCCTTTCTTGTGTAATTCTTTGATTGTTTCGATTGCTGTTTTTTTTTACTTTCTGGAAATCTTATTGCTTCAAGCTTCTTTGCATAAGTCTTCCAGTATTCTGCTTCAGTTTTGTAGAATTCGATATCCTTCTGTGTTTCATCAACTGTTTCTTTGTTCTTTGTATCCATAAGCACGAAACTATCGGATTTTTCTTGTAAAACCCAATACCTAACTGTATCACGTTTTAATCCATACTTGTTAGCTAAGGTTTTATATCCGACTTTCCCTTGCTTATATTCTGATAGAACTTTAACCCTAAAGTCAATCGGGTACTGGCATGTAAATCCCATTTTAACCTCCAAAAGTGTCTAACTTTTGGGGGTCAGTTCAC
>JAFZYR010000013.1 GCA_017616165.1 Treponema sp. | reverse complement strand
TAATTGTGTCTGAAAGTCGCCCTTGGAGTTCTGAGCTTCTTCCTTTTCCACTTCCATTTCTTCCATGTTAAAACCTTTTGTTTATGAAATTTGTCTTTCTATTATCGCACAAACTTCTTCTATCGTCAAGTTAGAAGTATCTATATATAGCGCATCAGGAGCAATCTTCAAAGAGCCTTCTTTTTTGTTTTTATCCATTTCGTCGCGCTTTTCTATGGCGGCTTTTATTTCTTCAAGGGTCATATCGCTAACTCCCTGGTCAAAACGGCGCTGTGCACGAACCTGAGCAGAAGCATCAAGATAAACCTTAACCTCTGCATTCGGGAAAACAACAGTTGTCATATCGCGGCCTTCGCAGACAATGCTCAAGCTCTTTGTAATTTCGCGCATAAGATCATTTACAAGATGGCGGATTTCTACAATTGCACTAACCTGAGAAGCGTTGTTTGTTACGCGGTCATCATGAAGGTGTGCAGTAACGTCTGTGCCGTTTAAAATAAAGTGCCCTTCCTTTGTATATTCAATTTTCTGCTTGCGGCAAAAATCCAGGGTTGCAGCCTCGTCGGAATAATCAATGCCTGCGTCCAGCACAGCAAGAGTGAGGGTTCTGTAAAAGCCTCCGCTGTTCAAAAAAGTAATGTCATGTCTGTCTGCCAGCATTTTGGCAATAGTGCTTTTTCCAGTTCCCGCTGGTCCGTCAATTGCGATAATCATTTAAGTGCCTCCGTATGGGGTCCCTGAGCCTGTCGAAGGGACATTTTAAATTATTATAACATAATTACTAAGTTTGTGCTGATTCTGTGCTGCTTTTTTTGCTTTTTTGTGCTCATAGTGTGCGCTCACCTTTATATAATTTTCATATACTTATGGAAATACACAAAATTATTCTGATAATTATTCTGGTGGCAATGCTGCTTTTGCAGACAATTCTTGTGCTAAAACAGTCATTCCCATGACAAAAAAAATAAACCTGTAATATCGTTCATCGGAGTGAGCGGAGAGAGAGTATTTAAAAATGTTTTTAACGATTTAAAAAAGTTATTAAAAATTTAAAAAAGTTCTTTATTTTTGGAGGACATGATGATCAAAAAAACACTTTGCATACTCACAGGAGCTTTATTATTCCTTTTTACTTCCTGCGAAAACTTTATGAATGGAAGTGACGTACAGGAACAGCTTACACGGATGGTTGATAAAGCTAATGCAAAAAACTGCACGATTGTTGTTTCAAATGACACAACAATGGGTTCTTTTCTTTCCAGCGGTGACAAGAGCTGCCAGCTGGGCTATACAATAGAAGTTCAATTCAATGTAAAAAAGGATACTTATATTTACAAGGGCCTTAAAGCCGTAAGCAAGTCAGACGAAACAAAGAGTCTTAATGATTGTGTTGAATTTACCGAAATAGACAGCGACAGCTCCCGAGGCGTTTACAAAACTTCAATTAAGCTTGTAAAAGAAAGCGATGATATTTTGATTATGCCTGATTGTGTGCTTATTCCTGCAGTCCTTACAGACAAGTGTAAACCAGACAATTATCCAAATGCCTGGGAACAGGATACTGTAATTAATATTGTATTTAATAAACCTGTAGAGATTACGGAATTCTTTATTCCAACCATTACAGATGGCTCCGGTGAAAATCTTTCTTCTTATTTTGGAGCCCCTTACCTTTCTGCCAACTCGCAGGTGCTGTATATTCCGGTGGCAGATGGAAAACAGCTTCTGGAAGAAAATGACAAAGCCGAAACAAGAGATATTATTGTTACGATTGACCTTTCGACTATCAAAGATGAAGAAGGCAATTATGGCTCCGGAACATTTTCGCATAAATACCGCGTAAATAAATCAAAAGATAATAACAAGCCGGAAATGAAAGCGGTAAGCGTTTATTCTACTAGCGATAAATCAAAAGCATATTATAAAGAATTAAAGAACACAGCCTATTCAGACTGGACATACAACCCAACAAATTTTGGCAATTACAATACAAACCATGTCGGCAGTTCTGTTTATGTAGAGTTTGATGCAGAAGATATTGGTTCCGGTGTAAGCAGCTTTGTCGTAAAAGAAACACTGATTAAAACTGCACAGGGAGCCGCTACCGGTAATATCACTATAACCTCAAAGCCTCAGCCGGCAGCTAAAAGCGATGAAACAGGAAGACTTTGTTCAAGCTATACAATTGGAACTTCAGTCGACGGCATTATCAAACTGGAATTCTTTGCCCGCGATAATACAGGAAATATAAGCAACAATTCCATTTCGTTCTATGTGCTTAAAGATACAACAATAAGGAATGATTCTATTATATTCAAAAACAATGTTTCAGATCTTTTTGTTCCTATACAAGATGGTTCTTATCTTGTTAGTCCTAAGGACAGATTTGATTACATTACTGAATTGAATAATTCTGTTGTAAACAATATACAAACTGTTTCATTAATTATAGAAGAAAACTGTTGTGATGTTTATTATCTTGATGAAGCACAAGCTGCCACTGCTACTGACATTAATTCAGTAACAGCAGCCTATACTCCTTACAATTTTGATTTATACTGGAGTTATACAGCCGAATCAATTACAACTGGTCCTATAGTTAAGCAAAACGGTGCATACACATTTAAAAGAGATGTGGACCAGGTTGTTTATGTTAAGATTGTTGCTACCGACAGCATAGGAAATACTAAAGAAATAATAAAAACAATAGCTCCAAGACTTAAAATAGTTATTAGCACTACCAGAGGGTTTGATTTTGAAAATTCTGACTTAATACCGTCAATGTGTGCGGTTGGCAATTCAGAAGCCGTCATAGGTAGTGCTAGTGTAATGCCGGCTTATTTTGTTCAGTATGAGCTGACATATAAGAACGATAATAATGAAGTATATGATGTAAAAAATTATTCAAAGATAGTTACTGAGGAATACAAGATTTGGAATGGAATTGAAGATTATACGAAGCATCCGGAAGGCGTCATAAAAGCATATATGATACCAAACTTTGGTGATATAACTGCCCCAATCAGTTCTAATTATATACAGTATACAATAGATCATTGGAACGAAGATCCGGAAAATGGTGAATCACAAATTGGTTCTACTACTTCGGAAGGACAAGAGCCTCCACTTTTTATTTTTGGCCAAGTAACATTAAGCGATGCTATACCTGATGCAGAAGCCCCTATAGCTGATTATGGTCCAATAAGTGAAAGTGTTACTGTAAAGATAACTCCTTTGCAAAAAACAAAGCTGTGTAAAGTAGAAGTTTCAAATTACCTTAGAAATGGTTTTAATAAAGCTGATTACATTTTCAAGTTTTATCAGTTCGAAATCATACCAGAAACGGAACCCCCTTATAAAATAAAAAGTGTTGTTGTTTCCTCTTCTCCGGTTATTTATTCTCAGCCTTCAGAGGCCCCGGAACAAAGCTTAGGCTTTGGAATTCAAATCGAAGCTTATTCTATTTCAGAAGAAAAATGGTATAGACCAAAACCATTATTCCAGAGCAAACAAGGATTGACTCTTCAAAACATAGAAAACGGTTTCCTTTGCGAGCTTTATAAATTGGATGCGGATTTCAAAAGCCCGGAGTTTAGTCTGGAACAGGAGTCGAATGGAACTATAGGCTATAATTCACAGTATATGCAGGGAGGCTTGTATATTCCTTCGGGTATTTCAGACAGCCACAACAACCTTGATAAACAGAGCATTCTTTCATATTACATTATTCCTAATTCCGATACGAAGCTTTCGCAGGGAACAAGAGTTTTTAGTCTGGAAGATCTGGAAAAATATTATTCTTCATACAAAAAAACAATGTATTACAGACCGGTTTTCTTCGGAGACGACGGAGACTATATGACCACTGATGAACAAACAATAGGCATTCCTTTTGGAAACACAGAGGACGGTTATTATACAATTGTTGTAGCAGCTGCAGATAAAATGGGAAATACCGCAATTCATTCAAAATCTGCACTTATTTTGAGTAAGGGTGAATTACCATGGAAATGTGAACGTGTTACTACTTTTTCACCTCCTGATGATTCCAATATATCATCAGTTTTTAATGAATGGAAATTTACTCTTAATACAAAAAACAATCCGGAAGTAATAGTTACCGAAACCGAAGATCCGGGATCGGGAAACATTCAAGGCAATCCTTCCATTGTTACATACATTGACTTCCTCAAAAAATACCCTCAGTATTTTAATAATAAATGGAGTAGTAACAACGGTTCGCAGACACTTTTAGGATCGTATCTTTCACAAGGAAATTATGAAAAACATACTTCCGGAAATAAAACCTATTATACAATTTCCATAAATCAGTTTGCAGTAAACGCTGATGATTCTGACTGTGGTTCCTGGGTTCGTTTACGCTCATATATCCAATTCCCGGATTTCATTCAAGAAGATCAACCAGAACCGGAATGGGGTGATAAAGGTTCTTACTATATAGATTACTTTTATTGCGGGACAAATGACAAAACCTGTTACACTAAAATCTGTATCGAAGGAATAAACGGCATTCAGGTTATGAGTGACAGACCCGTTTTTGCTCATACAATGTATTCGGATGTACCGCTTACAACATCAAAAAATGATGACAATGCTGTCCGAATCTGGGAAAACAAGGGTGTCGAAACAGGAGTAATGCTTCTTAATAAAAACATTAATGAAGATAATTCGCATAGTATTTATACCGTTGATAATGTAAATACAGAAAACAATCCTAATGCAGACGAGTGGTACCTTGTTGCAAACGAAACCTATGGCAGTGAAAATTTTAAACCAGTTCCAAAAGGTTTCTGGTACACCACAATTTTCCATTTTGCAGATGGTTCAACCGCAATGACAGACATCAAGCAAAAGCAGTAAGGAACATTGTACCAGGTCTTTATTTTTTCAAGGCCTTCATTTCCAAAAAGCCGGTGGTTTGTTCGGCCCAGCTGTATTGGGACATAAACTCACCGGCAAACTGTTTGATGGCATCGGGGTCGCCGGCAAGAAAATCGTAGTAGTCGCAGCGTATAACCTCCGGGTTGATGCGGAAGTTATTGTATTCTGCAATAAAGAATTTCTGGATTTCAAGATCGGCAAGTGTGTGCTTTACATCTACAATAAGGTTGCGCAGGCTTGCACCGTAACGTTCTGAATCGGCATGGTCGCCATAAAGCACCGAAAGCAGCTCCTTTGTCTGAACTGAGCTTCCGTTTTTGTATATAAGATAGGCCAGAAGCTCAGGCGATTTGGATCTGGAAAATTTGATGACCGTGTTTTCGTAAAGCAGAGTGAAATTTCCAAAGGTTTTTGCAACAAGACTTTTCTTCTGCTTTTTAAGAAGCATTATGTATTTTTTTTCTGTTCTACGCTTATACAGTGCAAAACAGAACATGAGCAATACAGCAACTATTGTATCAAGAAGACCGGAAAGTCCAAAGTTTAAATACACACCTTTTGCCAGAAAACAAAAGCCTATACTCAAAAACAGCGTATAGTAAAAAGGTGAAAAAGAAAAAGCCAGCAAGGCAGTAAAACCTGTAAGACAGTAGGTTACAACTCCATTAAACGGCTGTCCCAGAATATAAAAATTATAAACACCGGCGGCTATTCCTGTTGAAAAAAGCATGTAAAATGGAATGGTTTTATGAATATAGGCTTTTTCGCGTGTAAGCTTTTGTGACCAGCGTGAATAAATAAATGCGATAAAACTAAAAAGTGTAAATACACCAAAATAAATAAAGGAAACAAGATGCTCGCGCAGACTGTCGTGATAAAAAGCAAAAAGAAAAATTAAGTCGCCAAAACCAAAAACAAAAAGAATAGGACTTACAACAAGAGCATGCAGACGGTTTGTTTCGGCAGCATTGGCAAGGTCTGCCCTTGAAATATAATAACGTTCGCGGTAACCATTAATCAAAGTTTTCACAACGAAAATTATAATACAGTTTTTTTGAATTTGTCAAACAAGGCCTAGCAGCAAAGCTCCAGAAGCCCCTTCACTTCTGCCGGAGTCAGGTCTCTGTGCTCACCAGGGCGCAGATCGTCGAGGTTTACGTTACCTATGCGAACGCGGACAAGAGATCGGGTGCCGATGTTCTGACTTTCGAGCATGCGGCGGATTTCGCGGTTTTTGCCTTCGATTAAAACTATGCGGATTTTGCGAGGCTTTAGGACTTCGCAGCGAACACATTTATAAAAAACGTTGTCTATGCGTAGTCCATGCTCAAACTTTCTGGCGGCTTCTTCGCTTACATCCTGGCTTGTTTCTACTATATATTCTTTTTCTATCTGGCTTGACGGGTGACTAAGCTTGGCGGCAAAGTCACCGTCGTTTGTAAACAAAATCATGCCCTTGCTGTACATGTCCAGACGGCCTACGTTGTACAGACGTTCCTTGTAGCTGTCGCGCAGGAGGTCTGCGGCAATCTTGCGGCCCTTTTCGTCGCTGGATGAACAGACAAAGCCGGCGGGTTTATTCAATAAAACATAGCATTTGCGGTTTTCAAGATGAACAGGCTTGCCGTCTACACAAACCTTGTCGTTCTGCCCTACCTTTGTGCCAAGCTCGGTAACAACAGCTCCGTTTACACTTACGCGGCCATCCAGAATAATCTGCTCGCAGGCGCGGCGGCTTGCAACTCCACAATGTGCAAGAAAGGCCTGAAGACGAGTTTTTTCTGCTGGTGCGTCGTTTGTACTAGCGGGCAAGTTCGAATCTCTCCTGATCGTCTTCGTCGAGCTTTGGCAGCTCACTGATTGAGTTAAGCTGGAACAGGCGCAGGAATTCCTTTGTTGTTCCAAAAAGTGTCGGGCGGCCAGGTGCTTCTTTTTTTCCAACTTCCTTGATTAAGTTGCGTTCAAGCAGCAGACGGATCATATTGTCTACGCCAACTCCGCGGATTGCTTCAATTTCTGCACGGGTGATTGGCTGAGAGTATGCAATAATAGAAAGAGTTTCGAGTGCCGAGCGGGAAAGGCGGCCTTCTCTTTTAGAGCCGTACTGTTCCTTAAGCACAGCCCAGTATTCCTTTTTAGGTACAAGACACCAGCCGCCAGTAATCATTACAAGCTCAATGCCGGAGTTTTCTGCACTATATTTTTCTTTAAGATTTTCGAGACATTTTTCTGTTACTTCCTCTGAAAGCTGTGCCTTACCGGCAAGGCCTTTTAAAGTAACTGGTTCACTTTCCAAAAATAAAACTGTCTCACATAACGCGGTTTCTTTATTGAATTCCATGGGGTCCTCAAGATTACCAAAAAAAAGTCCGTCATTGCGAGCGAAGCGTGGCAATCCATGTACACAAAGGCATTCTACTAAATGGATTGCCACGTCCACTCCGCTACGCTTTGTGTCCTCGCAATGACAATTTATTGGCTCTAATTAGTTGTTAATTCTTCTTCGTCAGGGATATAACCGATATTATCTTCCCTGGCACATATCTTTATATCACCAAACAGCTTATTTTGGAAGATGGTTATCATTTTAAATTTTACGGCTTCGAGAATGGCCATGAAGGCGCAGATTACGTCCATTTCGTTGCCCTTGCGGGTGAGCAAATCTGTGAACATACATTCTTTTTTATCTTCGAGGAGCTCGTTCATCAAGGTGATTTTTTCGTTTACCGAGATTTCCTCGTACATGTTAAGGATTTTTTCGTTGGAGTACTGGCCCATCATAGACTTAAAGAGACTCTGCATCTGCTGCAAAAGCTCCCAGGTGTCTATTTCTTCCCACATGTCGTCGCTTTCTTCAAAAGGAAGCACGCGTTCAATCTTTTTGCGTTCAAAGTTCCATTCAGACTGGTCCTCCTGGTCTTCGAGCAAAGAAGAAAGCTTCTTAAATTTCTGATATTCAATGAGCTTATCTACAAGCTCCTGGCGTGGATCTTCGTCTTCGTCGTCATCATAATTAAATTCAACAGGCAAAAGCATGCGGCTTTTTATGTAAATGAGCTTTGCGGCCCAGCTGTAGAATTCGGAAAGGTCGCCAAGGTCTGTCTGAACAGCATAATCAAGGTATTCAAGATACTGCTCTGTAATCTGAGCAATAGGGATATCGTAAATATTTACCTTGCTTTCGCGGATTAAGGACCAGAGCAAATCAAGAGGACCTTCAAACTCCCCTGCCCTGTAGGCATGATGCTTTTTATCTGCTTCTGCTGTTGCAGTAACTGCTGCACCTGTGTTTTCTCTTTCTTTAATTTCAAAATTGTCGCTCATAACCGCCACCTGTTCAATTTCACCGCTACCATCCCGTAAATCAAGGGAAGACAAATAAGCAGTGTATTTTTCTCTTATTTGAATATCGGCAGAATCGGTTAAAATCTCAAGGCTTGGAACAAGCACAAAGGCTCTTTCGTGCATGCGCGGATGAGGAATTTGTAAATCCGGAGTGTTGATTGTCTGGTCGCCGAAAAGCTCTATGTCTATATCAAGCGGGCGCGGACCAAAGCGGATTTCCTTGTCACGGTCGCGGCCATATTCGGCTTCTATCTGATTGATTTTTTTAAGCAGGTCGTGTGCTGTAAGCTTGTCGTCCACAAAGCCGCACGCTGCCATGTTGTAAAAATCGTCCTGATCTTCTACATACATGGCACGTGTTTTGTAGACCGAAGAAAAACGCGGAGAGTCCAGGATTTTTACAAGCTCACGGCAGGCACACTGCAATAATTCGAGCGGCGCCTTACCCATGAAACTTTTATTTGAACCTAATCCTAAAAGAACTCTTTGCATTTTGTTCCTTGTAATTCGTGGATTGCCGCGCTTCGCTCGCAATGACGGTCATTGCGAGGAGCACCGCGACGAAGCAATCCATTACTCTTCAGCTGGTGCAACTGCAGGTTTTGGCGCAGCAGGTTCAATAGGATTACCTTCCTTGTCTTTGAAAACCTGGCCCGGGAAAACTTCGGCGCGAATCTTGTTTTCGATATCCTGGGCAAGCTGAGGGTTACCTTCGATGTAGGCAACTGCATTTTCCTTACCCTGGCCGATTTTTTCTTCGCCCATTGTGTACCATGCACCGCGCTTGTCGATAATTCCGTGCTTAACGGCAGAATCAAGCAAGCTTGCAGACTTGGAAATACCTTTACCAAAGTAGATGTCGATTTCGCACTTGCGGAACGGAGGCGCAACCTTGTTCTTTACAACCTTTACGCGTACTCTGTTTCCAAGAGCATCCTCATCACCCTTACCGTCGATTGTTTCGATGCGGCGGATTTCCAGACGAACAGATGAATAGAACTTGAGTGCCTGTCCACCGGTTGTTGTTTCAGGGTTACCGAACATTACGCCAATCTTCATACGGATCTGGTTGATGAATACAACGATACAGTTTGACTTACCGATTACTGCTGTAAGCTTGCGCAAGGCCTGGCTCATAAGACGTGCCTGCATACCCATTACTGCATCACCCATTTCACCTTCGATTTCTTTTTCAGGTGTAAGGGCTGCAACAGAGTCTACAACAACAATGTCTACTGCGCCACTGCGAACAAGGTTCTCTGTAATTTCAAGAGCCTGCTCACCTGTGTCCGGCTGAGACACCCAAAGCTCGTCAATGTTTACGCCAAGATTCTTTGCATAAACAGGATCAAGTGCGTGCTCTGCATCTACGAATGCTGCAACACCACCGAGCTTCTGTGCCTCTGCAATTGCATGCAGTGCAAGAGTTGTCTTACCAGAGCTTTCTGGTCCGTACATTTCGATTACACGACCGCGCGGATATCCGCCGATCCCAAGAGCTTCGTCCAGCAGAATTGAACCGGATGGAATTACATCGATTCCTGTTGCATCTGCCTTATCACCGAGCTTCATCAAAGCACCCTGACCAAACTGCTTTTCAATCTGCAGTCTTGCTGCTTCGAGCGCCTTCATCTTTTCCGATGTATCCATCGGAGTTGAACTAACATTTGACATTCAGCCACCTTCCTCCCGTATATAATATGGCTAAAAAAACGGACTTATTACAAAAATTTTGAAAAATTCTTTAAAAATTTTGCATTTTTTTGCAAAAAAAACCTTTTTTTTATATGAGATTGCCGGGGCACCATTCGACAGGCTCAGGGACCGCGACAATGACACTGCTTTTATTTTAACCCGCCCTTTATACTCTGATAAATGGCTCTTCCCTGCAGGTAAATCTTATTATCCTGCGTGCTTATTTTTCCAAGAATCTTTACCGGCTGGTCCGGTGTGATGTTAGGCTCAGCTGCAAATCGGACAGTAACAATTCCTTCTACTACTTCGCCCGACTCATAGCCGACGAGCAGCTGGCAGGAATAGGTTCCATCCTCGTAAACCACTGCATTGGTAATTTTTCCACCCCAGCTTACCCAGGTATCAAGATAAAGACTTGGTTCTGCTTCTACAGCCTTGTAGGACGGGTTGTCTGTAAGTGTATCAAAGGTAGGCTCTTCAAGATATTCCATGAGCATACCGGCTTTTTTCTTAATTGATAAAGAAGCGTTGGAATTAAGGATGCGGTTTATTTCAATCTGAGCTGCGTTATCTCTGTGCGACTGAAAGTATTCAATTGCATCAAGATAGCTTTTAGAAATCTGCTTGTCGCTAAGGATAAAGCCGTAGGTCTGCCCCGAAAGATCCTTTTCCTGGGCATTTGACTTTTCATCCGAAGAAAGCGAAAGCTCTGATAAATCCTGACGCACACCCTTATACAAATTTTTGCGCGGGAACATGGCAAGCACAAGCGTAAATCCAAGAATAAAGCAAACGGCAGGAATTACAATTGCGGCAACCACCTGAGGATTAACCCCCAGCGGAGGATAAAACTGTTCTATGCGTCCGGTATCTACCCAACGGCAGATGGTATCATAGTCTCCGTGGGTGCGTATAAATTCCATTGCATTTTCTGCAATCTTATTGGTAGGATCAATATCCTTTATTTCAAGGTAATACTGCAGGGCACGTTCTGTATCGCCACGACGCAGAAAGATTGCAGCCTGTCCTAAAAGAAGGCGTGTATCTGTAAGCTTAACCTGTCTGGCCTGCTGAAAATATGTAACAGAAGAACCGATGTCGCCTACATAAAGGCAGGCAATGCCAAGGGCAATATTATATTCAAAGCCGCCTTCGTAGGTATCCTGACTACCCTCCAAAAGCTTGATTGCGGTGGCGAATTTTCTTCTGCGCATGAATTTCCATGCAACGGTTAATACATCCTGTGCCATACTTTTTACTGATTATTCAAAATAGTAAGGATAGCATCCAGCTCTGCATTAAGCGCATTAATTTCTGCCTTATTCAAATCTGGATCCCCTTCTTCCAGCTCGTCAATTCTATCCAGAAGCTTCTGGATATACTCATAAGAAAGTCTGTCATCTCCAACAAGAGCAGGCCCTGCTACTTCTTCGGGCTTTGCTTCCGGTTTTACTTCAGGCTTTTCTTCTGCAACTGGCTCTTCCTTGATTGCAGGAACATTCTGTGGCTCTGCAGGAGTGCTTGCAGGCTCTGTAACTACAGGTGCAGGCTTAACAGGCTTTGGTTCTTCTTCCTTTACAGCCTGAATATTCTGAACCGGTTTTTCGGAAGCAGCCGGTTCTTCGGTTTCTTCCAAGGCTTCTTCCAGTGCTGCCGCCTTCTGAGCTTCTATTGCATTTATATAATCTGCACCACCTGGCACATCAGAATCTGTTGCCATAGAAATGTAGAATACAAAGTCTTTTTCTCCATCCGGCTCAAGGGTTGTCTTAGGCCAGAAAACACCTACTGCCGAGTTGTTGTAAGAAAGCACTGTATCAAAGGAACGGAAATTGGTCATATCCGGTTCCCATTTTTTTGTATCGAGTGTAGTAAAGTTTGCAAGAATTACAGACTGAACCGGTGTTGCTTCTGCTCCGGCAAAGATCATCTGCATAGAAGCCTTTGCGTTTTTAGAGGTAAAGTACTTTTCCTCTTCCATTGTGTGATAAATTACCTCTCCCTTTACAGGAAGATTCTGAGAGGTGTAAAAATGATGACGGTCTGTTTCGCCAAGCACTGTATCAAAAACAAGCTTGAGTGCAAAGTCGGTCTTCTTTTTGGCAAGACTTACAATTGCACCTGTAATCTTAACGGTATCCTGAGCATAGCCTTCTTTTGTGCTAAAGCATTCAAAATCAATAATAACGACAGCATTGCGCTCTATGGTATAACGAAGGCGAAGTCCGTTTTCTGTTTTTTTGACGGCAGCATCTACGCTTGAATCGTCGCACAGCTTAAATACCTTGCGTCCGGCCTGAAGGTAGAACGAGGTTGTTGTATATTCGTTTGAAGAAGAAATAACATTGATTGCTTTTTCCTCTTCGTTGAGTACAGAAATGGCAAAGGTTCCCTTTTTTGGATTTGCATAAAGCTTTACATTGCCATATACAGCGGTAACAGGACGCATGGAAGTAGAAATCCAGCCTGTGTAGTTCTTTTTATTATCCTTTCCGGCAGGTGCAACTGCATCAAGCCTAAAGGAGGATTTTTGTTCTGTTTCTACAAGAGAGGCGTCTGTTGTATCGGCATCCAGCTGTTCTTCTTCCTCAGCTGCAGCCTTCTGTTCATCAGATTCAAAAACAACTTCCTTTACAGAATCGTCAGTAGACGCACAGCCGCAGAGTAAGGTAACCGGTAAAATCAAGGCAAAAGCTGCTGCAAGCTTTAAAAATCTTTTATTTAGCTTCATTCTGTTTCTCCCCATCTATAAGCCACTGAACCAGACGTGCCTTCTGCTTTAAAAGCTTTAAATCTTCATCAGCAGAACTTGAATCTGTAAACACATCTTCCTTTTGAGCAGCAACAATAACTGCCTGCTCCTGCTCTGACCTTGCTGCCTGCTCTGCCTTGAGCTCTGCAATCTGATTTTCAAGCTCGCGGATCTGTTCTTCCAGCTCCTGATTTTTTGCCTGTGAATCAAGCAGTCTTTCGCGTGTTGTATTGATTGCTTCGGAATTATAAAGTCTGAGCTGTTTTTCGTAATCTTCCTTGGCGGCAAGATATTCTTCTCCGGTCTGTTTAAGCAGATAGAGCAGCTTTTCTTCGCGTGAACGCTGGGCAATGCTTTCTACCCTGTACTGAGAGGCCGAAACCTTATCGCTTTCGGGATAGCTTGCAATAATCTGTTCGTAAAGCTCCTCTGCTTCGTCGTATTTGTAGCCGGCATAAAGAGCTTCTGCAATATAAAACAGTGCCGACGGATAAAGCTCGTTTGTTTCGTACTGATGACAAAAATCGCTCAGAACGATTACAGCCTTTTCGTATTCACCAAGCCCGTACAAAAGCTTTCCGCGCATATACTGCACGCGTGGCACATAAATTGATGACGGATATTTTTTTATAAAGGCTTCCGAATCCTTAAGGGCACTAACATCATCTCCTGCATAAATTTCTGCAGTGATGAGCATATAATTTGCATCTGCGTTGTTATACTGCGGGTAAGCAACTGCCTTTCTTAAAAGAAGCTCTGCAGAATTCCACTCTCCTCTGGAAAAAGCCTTGCAGGCCTCCAGATATGCAGAAGACGCAGCGTCCTCCGCAAAGAGCGACGTACAGAGCAGACAGACTGCACAAATAAGAACAAATGTTTTTTTCAAAACAATACCTCTCTTTTTAAGGTTCAGGACTGCCAGCTAAGCTTTCCGGTAAAGAAACTGGAGCCGGAAACAACAATGTCAACTCCGGCGTCTAAAACCTCTTTCAAAGTATCCTGATTAATTCCTCCATCGCAGGAAATCAGGAAATCCAAGTTCTTTTGCTTTCTAAGCTCCTTGAGCTGTGCAATTTTTTCTACACAGGAAGGAATGATTTTCTGTCCGCCCCAGCCGGGATTAACAGTCATCACTAATATAATATCGGCAGAATCGAGAATTTCCGACAATGCGCTTACCGGGGTTGCAGGACAGATTGAAACTCCGGCCTTTTTTCCTTTTTCGTGAATAAGCTGAATAAGTCTGTGTGAATGAGGGGTTGCCTCAAAGTGAAAGGTTATCCAGTCTGCTCCGGCAGCCGCAAAAAGGTCTATCTGACGCTCCGGATGCTCTGTCATAAGGTGAACATCAAACGGCAGCTTGGTTAATTTTCGGATTGAACGTACGACTGGCTCTCCATAAGTAATTTCCGGCACAAACTGTCCGTCCATAACATCAATATGAACAGCCGCTCCCCCGCCCTTTTCTATCTGTTTTATTGCCTTTTCCAGATTACAAAAATCCGCAGACAACAATGATGGTGCTAAAATTGGTGTTTTCATTTGCTACATATTATAGTTGAATTTAATGAATTTTACAATGTTTAAATAGAGTTTATGGCAATTATGAAGTCAAATGTTTTTTAAGATTACGTTATGAAAAAATGCGTAGCAAAGGTTCGTGTTTTGCGACGCATAGTTAGCGCCCCGACCAACCGGCAATTGCTGATTACCGGCAAATATCTTCAGAACTATGCCCCCAAGTCTACTCGGCAGAGCAAAATACGGTTCTTTGCGAGAGCATTTTTCGCACTTTACCAAAGAGTTAAAAAAAATACTTGACATATCTTAATAATGGGTGTATAAATCTTGTTTCAATTTTTGTAAATTTTCACTTTCTTTATTGATTAAAATCCCACTATAATATATATTAAAATCAGGTGCTATGGAGATTCTGACAGAAAAAGGTTTAAAAGAGGCTCTTCATTTCCTTGAAACCGGAGATCCGGATGAGGCACAGCTCATAATTGCAAAGCTTTTTGAAAGAGAGCTGGGCTGCGAAGAACTGAGCTATACAAACCGCTGTTGTACCTTCTGGAGAGAAATCTCGGCACGCCTAAGAAGCATTTCCAATTCATACGAAAAGGGGCAGCAGCTTCTTTCGGAGTGGAAGGCTTTTCAGAACTTTCTTTCGAGAGACAAGTATGTCTACAAACCGGCGCAGTATTCGGTTCAGCACGGCTATTTTACCAGTGCACTTGAGTACTACACCAGGCAGATGGATGAAAAGGACCATAACCTTGCGGCACAAATCTTTAAAAATGCCGGAATCTGCTACAAAAAGCTTGGAGACTACGAAAATGCAAGGGCTTGTCTTGTACAGGCAAACGACTTTTGCCCGTCCAACGCTTCGGTGCTTGCAGAGCTGGCAGACTGCTACTCGCTTTGCGGCAATGACAAGCTGGGCAAGGTGCTTTTTAGGGAAGCATTTTTTCTTTCGGCAGAAGATATAGACATTGATTTTCTGGATTCAGAATTAATCAGGTGTCTTATAGACAAAACAAGAGAAAAAGGTCACACAGGAAAGGCTTTTAAACAATGGATTCCTGTTTACGGCATATTGTGCGGCATTTTCAATATAAAGAGAGAGCTTACATCTCAGGAAGTCGGCAGACTAAAACAGAACATTTATGCTATGGAAAGCGAATATAAGGATCCTTCCAGCAATAAAGACATCCTGGTTCCAAGTCTGTTGAACAGTTATTTTTGGCTTATTGACCACTATGTGCTTACACACGAAAACACAGCAAAGGTCAATGAGGTATTGCTCAAGTTGAAAATTTTGGATTCGTCGGTATACGAAGCCTATATAAAATAACAGTGGCTTAGACACACAGGAGTTTTGAAAATGGCAGAAAATTTAGTTCAGAGCGTACAGGACATGCTCAAGGAAGAGACCTGGACACGCGCAACCATCAGTAACTACACACAGAATAACTTAAAGGAGCTTGCAGACATTGTTGAAAAAGCACGCAATGAAAACTGCATTGATGAAATCCTTGCAATTTGTGAAGAACATCTTTCACACACAAAGGATAGTATTATTGCCCTTTATCTTTCGGGAACCTTCTCTTTGCAGAGAGGTATTCTTGACAACAATGCCTTTGAAACTCTTGTAGACATTTTCCAGAAAAACCACAAGGAAGCCATTGTTACCTACCTGTGCGAAACAATTCTTGAGGATGCACCTAACAACAAGTTTGCCTTAAGAACACTTGCAGAAAATTACAGAGCCGAAAACAACGACAAGGCCTGGGATTTATACACTCAGATTGTAAAAATTGACTTTCAGGAAGCAGATATTGCCAAGCTTCTGGCAGAGCATCACGCAGAATCAAACGAAAAGCTTTCTATCGAATATTACAAAAAAGCCATCCTGCGCTACATCAATATTGGTAACTACAATGCCGTAAAGGAAATGTGGACAATCCTGGTTCAGAAGATTCCTCAGGAATTTGACTTCTTCCAGCTTTTGCGCAGAAAGATTTCCAAGATTTTTGGTTCTACCAAAACAACAAACCCTATGCAGGAGCTTTACAACTGGTACAAGGTTGCTGCTCCTTCTACCCCTTCTTACTGGGATACAGCAATTCTCATCCTTAAGCAGAACCTCGAAATTGACCCTAAGGATGCCTGGGCAAGAAAAGAAATTACAGACTGCTACCGCGGTAAGTACGCAAAACATTCACACCTTGAAGACTACATCAAGTCTTCTAACCTTACACAGAACTACCGCAACGTATTCGAAGCCATCAACGACTTTGAAAAGCACATTGCCTTTGATAAGGGCAGCTTTGTATTCCACCGCAACTGGGGCGTTGGTTTAATCCGCAAGCTGGACAAGGATACACTTGAAATCAACTTTGGAAAAACAGGCGGTATCCACAGAATATCACTCAAAATGGCTGTTTCTGCACTCAAGCCTCTTTCAGCAGACCATATCTGGGTTCTCAAGGCTACAAAAAAGCGCGAAGAGCTTGCAGCAATGGTTAAGGACGACAAAAAATGGGCTCTCAAGACAATCATCCAGAGCTTTGACAATAACTGCGACTTTAAGAGAATCAAGGCAGAGCTTGTTCCTGTAATCTTAAAGCCAACAGAATGGACTTCATGGAATACTGCTGCAAAGAAGATTCTTGAATCTGATGCAGAATTTGGTGTAAATCCAAACGACATCAACTGCTACACAGTACGCGACCACGAAATCACACAGGAAGAAAAGCTTTCCAATGAGTTTAAGGCTCAGAAGCAGTTCTTTGCACGTGTAGAAATACTCATGAAGTTCTTCTACAGCGACATGACAGACAATTCAAGCGATCTGTTCCTCGAAATGTATTCATACTTCACAGGCTTCCTCAAGAACATTTCAAAGGTAAACGAACAGGTGCTTGCTTCTTACCTCATAGTAAGAAAAATCAGCGGACTGGACACACAGTTCCTGTTCCCTGTAAAAGAAACCTTTGCCGAGATTTACGGAAGACTTGATGACCCAAGAAGAGTTTACGAAGAGCTCAAGGATTCTAAGAATACAAGCCTTAAGGACGACTTCCTTGAATGCATAGAGATGCTTCCTGACTGGAACGCTCAGTATATCAGACTCTTCCCTACTGTGCTTGACGAAAAGCTCCTTGATAAGCTCATCCAGAAGGGCTTTAAGGCAGACGTTCAGAAGCTCGTAAGAACTTCTTTTGAACAGTTCAAGGATTTCCGCGAAACCGCACTCTACTTCTTTAAGAACTGTCAGAACAAGGACTGGTTCAAGGAAGCAGACGTTTCTTACGAAAAGCAGCTCATTACTCTTGTAAACATCATTGAGCTTACCTTCCGCGAAATCAACAACCATCTTAATACAACAGAAAACAAGAAGATTAACAAAAACGCTTCTACCCTTCTGTTCAACGATGACACTCTGTTCAAGTATCTTATGGAGCAGGATGAAGAGACTGTAAAGAAGATTTACACCCTCATCGACGATATTTCTGAAATTGATCCTAACTACAAGGCTCAGACACGTTCAAAGATTCTTTCTAAGTACCCAGACTTTAAGTTCCGTGTATCAGAAGAAAAGACAACACAGCCAAAGGGCATGATTGTAACTGCAAAGATGCTCGAAGCAAAGAAGGCAGAAGCAGAACGCATCCAGAGCATAGAGATTCCTCAGAATGCAAAGGAAATTGCAGAAGCCCGCGAAAAGGGAGACTTGAAGGAAAACGCAGAATACAAATCTGCAAAGGAAAAGCAGCACATGCTCAACCTTACCCTTTCAAAGCTTCAGGAAGAGCTCAACCGTGCTACTGTATTCGATCCTACAACACTTACAACTGCAGAAGCTTCTTTTGCAACTGTAGTAACTCTGCACAACAACGAAACAGACAAGGACGAGGAATACACAATTCTTGGTCCATGGGAATCGGATCCGGACAACAACATCATTTCTTACATGTCTCCGTTTGGAAACGCACTTATGGGTGCAAAGACAGGCGAAAACATCAAGTTTGTTGTTAATGAACACGAGTACGAATATACTGTAAAAGAAATTAATAAAGCAAAAATCTAGATTATAAACTAATCTGAATAAGGCTTAGGGATGAGTCGGGAGATGAACTTCTACCGATTCATCCCAGCTTTCTATAATCCTAACCCCGCTGGAAGTTCCAATTCTGTTTGCTCCAGCTTCAAGCATTGCAATGGCGGTACGTGCATTTCTTATTCCGCCCGAAGCCTTTACACCCATATCAGGACCAACTGTTTCGCGCATAAACTTAACATGAAATTCGCTTGCACCGTTTGGCAGCAGCTGACCTTCGAGGCCCTTTGGAGCACCATAGCCAGTAGAGGTTTTTACAAAATCGGCTCCGGCCTTTTTGGCACAAAGACAGCAGAGCTTTAAGGTTTCGTTATCAAGATAACAGGTTTCCATAATTACTTTAATGACAACAGAGCGTCCAAGCTTTCCGGCTTCGTCACGGGCAGCCTTTACAACAAGAGCAATATCACTTCCTACAAGAGAAAAACGTCCGTCTACTGCGGCTCCAATATTGATTACCATATCAATTTCGTCTGCACCGTTTGCAATTGCGTCTCGGGCTTCCATAGCCTTTGCTTCGCTGGTGGAGGTTCCAAACGGAAAGCCTATTACGGTACAGATTTTTACACCGCTTCCTTCAAGGGCAGAACGCGCATACTGAATATAGCATGGATTAATACATACAGAAGCAAAATGATAAATAGAAGCCTCTGAACAAAGCTTTGAAATGTCGTGAACTCCTGCATCCGGAGCCAGAAGGGTATGGTCAATATATGAAGCAATCTCTAGTTTTGTCATACGATAATAATACAATAGAATAATCTACATTGCAATATTTACAGTTATGATGTATTATTTTTATATTACAACTTATTTTTAGGGAGAACTGTATGTTTAAAATTACAGACGCTTGTGTAAATTGTGGAGCTTGTGAACCGGACTGCCCGGTAGAAGCTATTTCGGAAAAGGATGATGCCCGCGTAATCGACCAGGAAAAATGTATTTCCTGTGGAACTTGTGTTGCATCCTGCCCTGCAGAAGCTATTGTTGAAGAATAGTTTAATTCTAACAAGCTTTTGAATATTAAGAACCGTCTCCTGACTTTTTTAAGATTTCTTCTTCTTATTGCCGTATGCATTGCGGCAACCGTTGTACTTGTATTTCCTCTGTGGAAATTTGCAACCGGTTGTCCAAAGGCATACACAGTGACGGTTTTTATTATTGCTGCCCTGCTCCTTCTCTTTCTTGTCGTCCGAAAAATCCTTTCTAAGAGACGAAAAAATGAATCGTAAAAAAAAGCTGTTTTCAGCCTTCATTTTTCTGATTATTTTCACGGCACCGTTATGTTTTGCACAAAAAACGGTAAATGTTGATGTGGAAAGGCTGCCGGAAATAACAACCTTATCTTCCCGCGACAAGGAATCTCTTTATACAGAATATCAAAAAATTGTAGAAGACAATTACATGGCTCTTCGTTCCTCTAGGTCTGAACCCGACATTCTTTTTTTTAAGCACACCTTTACAGCAGCCGACAAGGAAACACTTCACTGGGGAGAGTCGCAGCTTATGTCGCTTGCTTCGCGATGTAATATTACCTACGAAACCATAGCCAGCTTAAACGGGCTTGAATGCTCTACCGAAGACCTTATTGGAAAAACTCTTATTCTTCCTGTGGTGCCCGGGCTTTTTATAAAAGAAGATGCAAATGAATGTAAGACTGCCTTTGAAACACTTTTGAGGGAAGCTTATGCCGACAAGGACCTTTCTCAAAGCGAAGGCTATTATAATATAAACGGAGTGAATTATGTCTTTTTTATGGACATACGACTTCCCGCCACTCTGCGTTACTTTTTTACCGATTCGGCAATGGGACTGCCTCTGGCAAAGGGCAGCTTCTGGGTTTCGTCCGGCTTTGGAAAAAGACAGAATCCTGTAAACGGCCAGTGGAAGGATCACAACGGTATAGACCTGGCAGCAGCAGAAGGAACTCCGGTCTATGCAATTAAGGATGGTCACGTAGCCTACTGTATAGAAAATGACGAAACCTTTGGAAATTACATCATTTTAACGCACGATACAGGAAAAATGACCAGTGTTTATGCACATTTGAGCTCATTTTGCGTAAATCAGTACCAATTTGTAAAAAAAGGTGATATAATAGGCTATGTAGGGCACACGGGTATGGCAACAGGGTCACACTTGCATTTTGAGATACGACAGGGAGGAAAAGCCCAGGACCCTCAGACAAAATTGGACCTTAAATAAGAGGTGTTACCCCATGATTCGGTTTGCAAAAAGAAAAATAATTTTCTCTCTGCTTTTTACAGTTCTGTCGTCTGCCTTTATATATGCCGAAACCTTCCGTGTAGCCAAATGTCATGTGCTGGAGCTCAAGGAAGATCCTGTCTATTCTGCTTCTGAAAAAATCGGGCTTAATGATGCCCTTACAATCCGTATCCCCGAAGAGCGGCTTTTTCTGGAAGGCATAGAAATAAAAATGGAAATACCGGAAGAAACTGCAACCTGGCGAGACTGCTGCGGTGCCTATATTTATGACGGCATACGTCCAAACCCTACTCCACAGCAGATTGATTTTTCGGGGACAAAGATATTTTTTGGCGTGCTTCCGGGCAAGCTTTCGTGGGTTTTGCAGGTTCCGCTTACTCAAAACGCACAGTTCAAAACAGACCAGTACACAAAAACCATAGAAAAAATACCTTCGGCTCAGGGAAACTTTGTATTCCTGCGTCTCCAGCAGATTATGAAGGGTGTTCCCGACGAGGTTATGAATTCCAAAATAACCTTTACCGTACGTCCTATTCTTAGCGACAAGGGCTTTATAAAGCTTAAGCTTACCTACCCTGAATTGCCGGAGGGCTCAGGTACAGCAGGTTCAGACAAGGTTACTGTTTTTATAGACAATGAGCCATACGATACTGCAGTTGCCGAAAAAGGCATTGTAATGACTACCGGAATCCACAATATTTCGGTAATTTCGGAAAACTACAGAACCGAAGTACGCAAGGTAAGAATTGACCAGGCTAAAAAAATTGAAGTTCCTGTGGAGCTCAAAAGCATAGAGCCTTCGGTAATTATTACCGCTCCTGAGGGTGCAAAGGTTTATCTTGACGAAGAGCTTTTTGATTCCCTTGGAAAAGAGACACTTCTTACAGAAGGCGACCATAAAATCCGCTGTAAAATAGGCGATTACGAGATTTTACGCACAATTTCGGTTACAAAAGGCCGCACCTACAAGGTAAACCTTACTGTAGACCTTGAGATTGAAGAATCCGACTAAAAATCTTTTTAAAATCATTAAAGATTTTGGCTCTTACACCCGATATTTAAAATATCAGGGACATTTTCCCCTCCCACCCATGTCCCTGATTGCCTGATGGGCATGGCACGGTCTAATCCGTGCCTTTTTTTTTGCCCCTTGTGATATTGTTAAGAAGGTGCATTTTTACTATAATATTGGGTATGTTTAAGGTTAAAAAGACGGCCGTTATTTTTGTTTCGCTTCTTTTTGTTTTTGCTATTCTTTTTGGAGCGGGACTTGGCTGGGCACTTTCTGAGACACAGAATATTAAGAACTCAGAATACTTTACAGAATTTAACAACGCACTTCCTACAAAGCTTCTGGATATAAACGGTGAGCTTATTACAGAATTTTCTTCCGACGAAAAACGCGAAATTATTGCCTATAATGATCTTCCTCAGCAGATGATCGATGCTCTTGTTACACGAGAAGACAGGGTATTCTTTTCGCATACTGGCTACAGCCTCAAGGCTATTTTCCGTGCCGTTGTTGGTAAGCTTGCACATATGTCGCTTGGTGGTGGTTCTACCCTTACCCAGCAGATTGCAGGTACTCTTTACTGCGACCGTTCCGACATTTCTTATACACGAAAAATCAAGGAGCTCTGGTGGGCTATTCAGATGGAACGCCGCTACACAAAAAACGAAATCCTTGAGCTTTATCTTAACAAGATTTATTTTGGTGGTGGCACCTATGGTGTAAACGCTGCTTCAAAATATTACTTTGGACACAGTGCTACAGAAATTACTCCGGCAGAAGCAGCAATTCTTGTAATTCAGCTTTCTAACCCTGCTTACTATAATCCTTTTGATCATCCTAACCGCGCAATGACCATGCAGAAGAATGTTCTTACATCTATGGTTGCATCAAACTTTATTACCCAGCAGGAGGCAGACGAGTCCTTTGAAAACTACTGGGCAGAATTTGATTACACCCGTACCTCTGCTTCTGCATACATGACCCGCGATGACAAGGCTCCATGGTTCAGTGAATATGTACGCCGCGAGCTTGGCAATATGATTTACGGTTCTGATGATATTTATTCTTCGGGCTTTACGGTAAACACAACGCTCAACCTGCAGCATCAGGAAGTTGCACAGACTGTAATGGAAAAATATATTGAACGCGCAAATTACCTTTATCAGCGTGAGCATTCTTCGCGTTCAAATCTTGCCTACAGCACCTACATTCCTTTGACAGAGCTGCTTGCACTTTTGTTTGATATTCCATCCCTCAAGGTAAGCGAACAGCGTGCTAAGTTTGTTGCAAACTCTACCTTTATTAATCAGATAAATCCTGTGCTTGATGTTATCTCCATGATGACAGGAACCGACCGTCTTAAGATTGATATTGTAAATAAGGCAGTTGCCCTTGCAAAGCAGGAGGATGAAAAAACAACCATCGAAGGTACAATGATTTGTATTGAACCGGAGACAGGTTATATTGATGCCCTTGTCGGCGGAAGTAAGTTTGACCAGGAAAACCAGTTTATCCGTGCTGTTCAAGCAAAGGTTCAGCCTGGTTCTACATTTAAGCCGCTCTACTACTCTGCCGCAATTGATTCAAAGAAATTTACACCGACTACGCAGATTTCGGATACACCGGTTGTATTCCATACTGCAGACGGTAAGCCATATATTCCTCAGAACTTCCGTGGTGAATGGATGGGTAATGTTTCGCTTTACTATGCGCTCATTCACTCTATGAACGTTCCTTCGCTCAAGGTTCTGGATGGTATTGGCTTTGAAGCTGCCATAAACCGTGCGGTTGCACTTTTGGGAATAAGCTCAGAGGAGCTTCCTAGCCGCGCCTTTGTTCCGGGCTACCCTATTGGTCTTGGTGTATGTTCTGTTCGTCCTATAGAAATGGCACGTGCCTACGCAATTTTTGCAAATGGTGGTAAAGAGGTTACTCCTATGGCCATCCGTACTGTAGAAGACAAGGACGGCAACGTAATCCTTACACCGGAGCTTGATATCCGTAAAGAGCAGGCAGCCAAGAAGGATAAGATTCAGGTTATTTCTCCACAGACTGCCTTTGTAATGACAAAGCTTTTGGAGCAGACTGTAAATGGTGGTGGTACTCTTGCAGGCCAGAAGGGCAAGTTTGAATATAAGGCTTCTAACGGAAGATCTTACAGAATGCCTGCCGCCGGTAAGACCGGTACAACACAAAACTGGGCAGATGCCTGGACCTGCGGCTTTACTCCTTACTACGCTTCTGCCTTCTGGTTTGGATTTGATAAGCCTGGTCAGTCACTTGGTTTGAATATTACAGGTTCTACACTTGCAGGTTATGCCTGGGGTGATTTTATGGGCGAGATTCACGCAGACCTTCCTTCCAAGGAATGGAGCAAGCCTCTTGAAGGCGTAATAGAAGCAACGGTTTGTTCTGTAAGCGGTCAGATTCTTACAGATGCCTGCGGCGACCACAAGACAACTCAGTGGTTTCTTTCGGGAACAGTACCTACAGAGCTTTGTTCTATTCATTCAAATCAGACAAACTCTACAATTGCCATTGCACGTCTTGAAAAGGAAATGTATCAGTCTGGTCAGCGAAGAACTATAACCTATGATTCTTCTCCGCTCACACTTAATCTTGACTTCTTAAAGCCGGGTTATGACTTTTCTAAGGAAGAGACAAGCTCGGATTACAGCTTTGACTTTGATTCATCGGACAACAGCGGTTATTCGGGCAGCTCGTCTACCGTCTCTGATGATATTGACTATAATTACTTAATGGAATAAGGTATAGCCATGTTAATACCAATTTCTAGCATAAAGGTTAAACGACGCGTACGAAAGGATCTGGGTAATCTGGAAGAGCTCAAGGCAAGCTTGCGCACCTACGGGCTTTTAAATCCTATTACCATAAACAGCCGCTACGAGCTCATTGCCGGTGAACGTCGTCTTACTGCTGCAAAGGAGCTTGGATGGACTAACATTCATGCAAACATTGTAGATAACCTTACCGAAATTGAACAGCTGGAAATGGAAATTGAAGAAAACAATCAGCGCAAGGAATTTACCGACGAAGAATTACTCGAAGGCTACAAGCGACTTGAACGCCTGCGTAACCCGGGCTTTTTCTATAAGATTTATCTTTTCTTTAAAAAGCTGTTTCAGAAGATTGCAGACTTTTTCCGCGGCGGCTCTAACAAGCCCAAAGTACCCGCTCCAAAAAACTAAGAGTTTGAGCTGCCTGCTGGACAAGCTTCCAGGGCGTATTTATAACAAGCATTCCGCTTCCGTATAACCGGGGCGGATTTTTTTTGTCCTCATCGTGTAAGACCTCCTGGAGTGAGGTTTCTTTGTGAGAGTCGCTTGTATTTACGCAAAGCTCATATTCATCTATCTGTGTATTTGCATTTATGGAATGAACAAACTCTTTTATAAAAGCCTTCATGCCCTGTATCTGCTCCTGGCGGTGGGCAAGCAGCGGATACCATAGCATTATAATTCCGTTGGTCCATTTTTTGTGAACGGCACAGATAGTCTGAGCAGCAGCTTCGTAGTCGTCTGCTTCCTCGTAGCTTGGATCTATAAGGGCTGCGCCACGGCTTGTTAAAGGAGGAGTAAGAGCCTTGAGCATTTCCCAGCCGGAGCGTTCGTGAATCTGAACGGACTTTTTTGAGCCGGAAGCAATGCTTGTATCGTGTAGATTTTTTCGCAGGTTTTCAATTTCTGCAGGATGCAGCTCGGATAAGATTAGTGTGTCCTGACCACGCATAAGGTCCTGCTCTATTTTTGGAGAACCGGGGTAAAGGCTTTTATCCAGATAGCCCTGAACATAATCAAGGTAGGCAGTCAGGTCTTGAGGAACCGGTTCACTGCCTGCATTTTTTACAGCCTGCACCAGCGTAAGGATGCCGGAGCGGGCTTCGTTTGTCTTAAGGCTGCGGTTATCCAGCATGTCATAAAGCCCGCTTCCTGCGTGGGTATCATACAGAGTATACGGCTTTTCCTTTGTGTTGAGTGCCTGTATTACAGAAAACAGAACATAGTGCTTGAGTATATCTGCATGATTTCCCGCATGAAAAGCGTGCTGGTAAGAAAGCATTATTTTGCAGTCGACGGCTTAAAGTTTGGAAGATTCAAAAGCTTTTTCTTAAAGGCCATGGACTTAATTCTGCCCTTGATAGTTTTTACAAGAGCCGGGTCCATTTTGTCTGTCTTGCCTCTTGCAACCTTTTCTATGTCTGCATAGGTAAAGCCAAGCTTGTCTTCGTCTGTCATGCCCGACATTCCGTCAGAAGGTGCCTTTTTTACAAACTCCTCAGGAAGTCCGAGTGCAAGGCCAAGCTTTATAACCTCGCTTACATAAAGATTTGCAAGTGGTGCAAAGTCTCCGGCTCCGTCGCCCCAAAGTGTAAAATACCCTACAAGGCATTCACTTTTGTTTCCGTTGTTTGATACGCGGCAGTTTCCTTCCAAAGCTGCAATGCTGTAAAGGGTTGCCATGCGCAAGCGTGCAGGAGTGTTTGTATTGTACTGAGCTGGAGTTACACCAACGCCAACTGCCTTTTTGAGCTCGCAGGTAAGTCCGCGGTAGGCATCTTCAATATTTACAGTGTAATTTTTTATCCCAAGGAATTTACAAATGTTTTTAGAATCCTCTATATCTGATTGAACACCGTTTGGCATCATTACACCAATTACACGGTCTTTTCCAAGTGCTGCACAACAAAGTGCTGCAACTGTGGCAGAATCCTTGCCACCCGAAATTCCAATTACGGCCTTTGTTTCACTGTTGCCGTTTTTTGCAAAATAGTCTTTAACCCAGGCAATGGCTTCGCTTTTAATACTCATAGTTACCTCTTAATGATGAGTCCGTCTTGTCCGGCTGTGACATTTACCTCATCACCTTCTGCTATATTACCCGAAAGCAGTTCTTTTGCCAACGCGTTTTCTACATAATTCTGGATGGCGCGTTTTACTGGGCGGGCACCCATATCTGGGTCGTAGCCGGCCTGGCACAAAAAGTCCAGGGCACTGTCATCAAAGTTGAGCTTAATCTTGCGGTCATCAAGACGGCTCTGAACACGCTCCAGCTGAAGCTTAACGATAGAGGCAATGGCATCCTTTCCAAGCGAATTAAAGATTACGGTTTCATCAATTCGGTTTAAGAATTCCGGACGGAAGAAATCGCGCAGCATTTCCGGCTTTAAGTTGCTTGTCATTATGATAATTGTATTTTTAAAGTCTACTACCCTGCCCTGTCCGTCTGTAAGGCGTCCGTCATCAAGCACCTGAAGTAAAACATTGAATACATCTGGATGTGCCTTTTCAATTTCATCAAACAAAATTACGCTGTACGGGCGGCGGCGAACTGCTTCGGTAAGCTGGCCACCTTCGTCATAACCTACGTATCCCGGTGGAGCTCCAATAAGGCGTGTGACACTAAACTTTTCCATGTACTCACTCATATCAAGACGGGTAAGAGCCTTTTCATCATTAAAAAGAAAATCTGCAAGAGTTTTTGCAAGCTCTGTTTTTCCAACACCTGTAGGTCCCAGGAACAAGAAGCTTCCAAGAGGACGGTTTGGATCACTCAGTCCGCTTCGGTTACGACGGATTGCATCGCTTACTACCTGCACTGCCTGATCCTGACCGACAACACGCTTATGCAAAACCTTTTCAAGCTCCATGTATTTCTGTTTTTCGCCGGTCATCATTTTGGCAACAGGAATGCCTGTCCAGCTGCTTACAACGCGGGCAATATCTTCTTCGGTTACAGACTGGCGTAAAAGAGAATCCTTGGTCTGGTCCTGTGACTCCTGTTCATTTTTTGCAGCCTCGGCAATCTGTTTTTCAAGCTCAGGAATTACTGAGTATTTAATTTCTGCGGCCTTTTCCAGGTTGCCTTCGCGGGTATATTTTTCCTGATCAAAGCGTGCCTGCTCCAGCTGCTCCTTTGCTTTGCGACTCTGGTCAATTTTATTTTTTTCATTCTGCCACTGAAGGCGCATTGCATCCTTTTTGGCATTGAGCTCTGCAAGCTCCTTATCAAGCTTTTCAAGACGCTCCTTGCTTGCCTGGTCATCTTCTTTGGAAAGAGACTGACGTTCTATCTGCAGCTGAAGCACCTTGCGTTCAACCTGATCAAGCTCTACCGGCTGACTTTCAATTTCCATCTTAAGACGGCTGGCAGCTTCATCAACAAGGTCAATTGCTTTATCCGGCAAAAAGCGAGAGGTTATATAACGGTTGGACAAAACTGCGGCTGCAACAAGAGACTCATCCTCTATGCGCACTCCGTGATGTATTTCGTACTTTTCTCTTAGTCCACGAAGGATTGCAATCGTATCTTCTACAGAAGGCTCTGCACAATATACCTGCTGGAATCTTCGCTCCAGGGCAGCATCCTTTTCTATGTACTTGCGGTATTCATCCAGGGTTGTAGCACCAATGGCTCTGAGTTCTCCACGGGCAAGAGCCGGCTTAAGAAGATTTGAGGCATCCATGCTTCCTTCGCTGGCACCGGCGCCAACAAGAGTATGAAGCTCATCAATAAAGAGGATTATCTGTCCTTCGCTACGGGTAACTTCGGTTATGAGTGCCTTAAGTCTTTCTTCAAATTCTCCGCGGAATTTTGCACCGGCAACAAGGCTTCCAAGGTCCAGGGCCAGAAGGCGTTTGTTTTTAAGACTATCCGGAACATCTCCTGCTGCAATACGACGAGCAAGACCTTCTACAATGGCGGTTTTACCTACTCCAGGCTCACCGATAATTACAGGATTATTTTTTGTACGGCGGCAAAGCACCTGCATTACACGTCTTATCTCTTCATCACGGCCGATTACAGGGTCTATCTTATCCTGACGAGCCGCTGCAGTAAGATCACGGCAGTATTTTTCAAGTGAACGCATCGTGCTTTCTGGGTCCTGAGAATCTACAGTCTGATTGCCACGAACAGATTTTAATGCCTCAAGCACAGCCTTACGGGTTATACCGCATTTTCTAAGCAGGTCGCCCGCTCTTGTGTCTGAGTCTGCAATGGCAAGCAGAAGATGCTCTGTACTAAGATACTGGTCCTTAAGTGCAGACATTTCCTTTTCGGCATTGGCCAGCACCTTTTGCATCTGGGAAGAAAAATAAACCTGTGCAGAACCAGAAACCTTAGGATTACTGCGCACAAGGTCCTTTACCTTATTATTGAGCTCTGTAGCGCTTACACCAATACGCTCTACAACCGGTACAGTAAGTCCATCCTGCTGTTCAAGAAGGGCCTCAAGCACATGCTCCGGAGCAATTTCGGCGCTATCGTTTTTATTTGCAATTGAAGAAGACTCCTGCAGAGCCTCCTGCGTTTTTATTGTGAAATTTTCGTAATTCATAGACATCACCTATCTATGAAAATAATAATAAAAGAGGAAATCGACAAGTAAAAAATGGATTGCTTCGCTTCGCTCGCAATGACGCGTGGTCCCTGAGCCTGTCGAAGGGCGCTACAGTTCGCCGTCTTCTTCGTGACCGAATTCACAGACGGTTTTTGTTATATTGGCGTATTCAATCTGCTCAAGAGTATTGCGGTTTTTCTTAAAGAGCTTTATTTCGCCGGTTCCGGTGGCACCCTGAAGCACTCTTAATACCTTGCGGTTACCTTCCGGAAGCTCAAGGACACGTGTAGACAAATCCTTAAGACGGCAGTAAACATCAATATCAAGCACCCAAAGCTTGTTGTTTATACTTACAGACCAGTGCAGCTTGTTCTCATCAGGCTCTTCGCTTTCCGGAGTCTGAATACAGTCCCATACACAGGAATATTGTCTTTTGCTTAAGGTTGCAGGGAAAAGAATATCCGAGCCTTCAAAGCTTCCCATAAATGCAAGCTTGTCTTCAAAAACACCCTGAATAGAAAAGAAGGAATTCTGAAGAACGCGGCCGGAAATAATGCTTGTAAGGCTTGCAGAAGAAATATGGAACCAGTCGTAAGGGAAGGATTTTCCCCAGTAGCGGTCCATATAGCCCATGCATTTTCTTGGTTCAACAATATAGTCGGCGCCGTCAAAGCTGATCATTCCCGAAAAATTGGTTTTTATACCATACGGGAACCAGCGGTCCGTTTTGTTTTTATAGCCTTCGCCCATATCGCGGATAACTTCATATTTTAAGTTCCAGGAAGCAAAGCCTCTGTCGCAAAAATATTCAGGATGCTTCTGGTATTCTTCTTCAGAAATATTTATATAACCGCTAAGACAGTCTTCTCCAAAGATTTTATTATCCATCTGAATTGTAAACGGCTTGCTTGAAAAACGAATATTCTTTATGCAGTGATAAGAGCACAGCTGCTTTGCTTCTGCACCGAGTGTGCCAAAGCGTACGGCAACATAGGAAGGCTGAATTATATTTTCTGATTTTAAATCTTTTGCGGCTAAAGTACCGGCCAGCGTATACTGTAAATCTTCTTCTGTGATTGTAACACGCGGCTTAAAACCCAACAGTGGCTCTGCTGGTGAAAGGGCTGGATTAAGAAGCTCCAGTTCGATAAAAAATAATTGTTCTGTTGCAGAATTCTTTTCGTAAGCAGTAAAAAAACTACGCCAGAAATTTACACCCGATTTTTTTGACGAACCAGATAATCCATATTTGCTATCTTTTATGTTCTTTTTTGTAGCAGCCATTATTCATTTACACCTTATATAAGATATCTCTCTTATTTTCGGTAATAAATGGACATTTTTTAGTCTTTTTTTGAGCTGCAGATTAATTCTTTTCAAAAAGTTTATCTATAGACTTGGTAAGTTCCTTCTGTTCTTTTGGGAAATTATCATTCAGAAATTCAAAACATTCTACTGCGGCCTTCTGAGCATGTTCATACCAGATTGCATACAGTTCAGTATTGATATCTCCCCCCGGAAATGGAGCGCCCTGAACATCAGAAACCAGGTCTCGAAGCATCTTAATACATTCTTTTGTTTTCTTATCCATAAGTAACTCCTGTTTAAATTACTCTTGATACAATATTATAATGGTAAATCAAGATTTTTTCCATAGGATTCTTTAGATTTATCACAGAAAATAACCTTGTGAGACTCTTTATCGGCCAGAAGGGCAAGTCTCTGTGCTGCTTCTTTTACATCGGTGTCTTTTACAGCCAGAAGCTTGTCTACTTTTAACTGCTTAAAGCCGTTATTTGCATAAAGGAAGGTTTCAAAGGCCTGCTTACCACGGTCCTGAGGGGTCTGAGGCTCAATTGCAGTTCCATAACAGGTAACAATTGATTTTTCCACATCTTCATGAGTAAAGTCACTGCCCGAAAGCTCCTTAATTGTTTCAAGAAGAAGCTCTGCATGCTTTTCAGGTGCAGGGTCGCGATAGGTGCTCATCTTTAAGCAGGTTTCGCCTGAATCAGGATAAATGCCAGCCCCGTAACAGCCGCCTGTAGTTCTGAACTTTTCCCAGAAGGTGTGATTGTTAAGCCAGGTTGTATAAACCTGTTCTGCAGCAGACTCAGCTGTAAGATATGGAGAACATCTTGAAACAACAGTAGCATAACCTGTCTGTGAATCAGTCTTAAGGCTTTCTCGTGTCTGTTCTCCCATTGAGTTTTGAGCTCCAACAACATAAGGAAGATAATCTTCGAGCTTGTAGTTGAGTGAAGGAAGCAGCTTTGTAAGGCCTGCCTTCTTTGCAAAGTCCTTGAGCAGAGGCATGAGCTTTTCAAGAGAAGCATCATCGGCAGTAATGTGGATTACCCCACCCGCCTTGAGGCTTTCCTTGTAAATGTATTCAAATTCCTTAAGGATTTTCTTTGCGTTCTTTTCTTTGTATTCGCTTACTGTATAAAGCTGAGTTACACCCCAAAGGATTTCTGCAAGGGCATAGCCTTCGCTCCAGGTGGCAGTACAACGCTTAAAGGCAAGGTCTCTTCCGTTATTTACAAGACTTGCTTTTCTGCCGGCACGCTGCTCCTGAATAAGATTTTTTAGACGGGCTGCATCCTTAAAGTCCATCTTTGTAATGATGCGGGCAAGCAGGTCCAGAGATTCTGCAGCCTTGTCGGTAAGGGCCTTGCAGCTTACTCCAAGCCATTTGCGGCCACAGAAATTGTACTGTCCGTATTTTTGTGCAAGGTCGTTACACTGAGGAACATCATAAACAGAACCGGCAAGGATTCTTCCCCACACGTCGCCCATAATGCAGGCAGATTCTGTTATACATTCATCCCATTTTTTTCCTTCCCAGCCTATGTTTGTAATTACATTTGAAAGGAAAGGAATGTGCTTAAAGTGTTCCGGAGAAAGTCTGTCAAACGGGAAAAGTACATCTATGTAAAACAGACCGTTTGTTTCTTCACGGCTTACAAAAAGCGGGATATCAGAGCCGTCGGCACCTGTTACAGTCTGCAGCTCTACCTTTGGTTCTTCTACAGTTTTTTCAAGCGCCTCTACCTTTGTATGAGGAATGCAGGCAAGCTCTTGGGGAGTTTCTACATGTGCCTGGTATTCGTGCAGGCGGTCAAGATCTTTTTTAAGAGCTTCCTTGTCGGCAGCCTTATCAAGCTTTTCAACAAGTGCGGCTTCTGCCTTTGCACGATCTTCAAGATAGGTTTTAGAAGGACGTACAATAAGGCGGCATTCAACCTCCGGGTCTATAAAATATTTTTTGATAAGCTTTTGAACATAGTGAGGGTCTGCCTTGAGCTCTTTTTTGAGCGCTTCAAACTTTGTAATAGGACAAAGCTGACTTGTACAGGAATCTCCCCATACCCAGCCCTTGAGAGCCTTTTCCATAATGTTTATAGAAAACGGACCCCACCAGCGGTTTTCTTCGCGCAGGTTAAAGTCAATTCCCATAACGGCAGAATCTATATCCTCCTGCGAAACACCGTTTTTATAAAGCTTTGCTATTTCTTTTTCAAACAGGGCAAAAACCTTTTTTTCGTTTCCTTCCTTTACACCGCCAATTCCGTTTACCCAGAATTCTTCCTTGAACTGGCCGAAGTTTCCGGTATAAGGCATGTCTCCAAGTCCTGAATCCTTGATTGCCTTGAGCAAAGGAGATGAGTCGTTTCCGCAGATTACTTCGCCAAGGAAATATTTTTCGATATCAGATCCGCCTGTGTATTTGGCAATAACTGCCATGTTTCCTGTAGCGCCCTGGTCCGGAGCTGTTTTTTCAAGGAAGATTGATTTATCAAGTTTTTTGAGCTGCAGCAATTCCTTAACTTCAGGCTTTACATAAGGAAGCGGCTGGCTTGCATAAGGAACGTCGCTTGTGCAGTTGAATTTTTCTTCCAGGCGGCGCATGTATTTTTCGTCCATAAAGTCAAGCTGGTCTTGAGTCGGAATATCACCATAAAGGAAAAGACAGCAGTTATCAGGACTATAGAAGGTTTTATGAAAGTTCAAAAACTGTTCGTAGGTAAGCGAAGGGATAACAGCAGGGTCACCGCCGGAAGAAAAGGCCGGGTAAGAATCGGGGAACATAGCGGCGAGCAGCTCGTTATTTGCAATCTGATAGAAGGTTGTAAAGTTGGCCTTCATTTCGTTGTAAACTACACCCTGAATGCTTGTTTTTCCTTCAGCATCCATTTCGAGTCTATGGCCTTCCTGAATAAAGGTATCGTGTGTGAGCTTTGGAAAGAAAACACAGTCGGCATATACGTCAAACATATTAAAATAGTCGCTGCGGACTATAGAAGCTGCTGGGTAAACAGTTTTGTCCGGGTAAGTCATTGCGTTTAAGAATGTAGAAATGCTCTGACCTGCAAGAGTTGAGAAAGGCTCTTTGAGAGGGAATTTTTCGGAGCTGCACAGATTTGAATGCTCAATGATATGGGCAGTACCCTTTGAATCCTTGGCAGCAGTTCTAAAGGCAAAGGCAAAAAGGTTTTCGTGGTCGTTTTTTATAAGGTGAAAAACCTCAAGACCCGTGCGCTTGTGACGTAGAAAAACAGACTTGCATTTGTAGTCCGGTACATCTTCTATTTTAAGGAGCAGAAAGCCCTTATAGTCTTTGCCGATATTGGCTGGGTTTAAAAAATCAAACTTTTCCATAATTAAACATACGCCTCTTCATTGCGTCCCTTGATTATAAGATCACCGTCCTCATAGGCACGGCGGAGTATTCCAACAAATTTATTTGTAATGTCTTCACAGGTAGAACGTCGCATTGGTTTAAGAATATCTTCCTGTTCAAGAATTTCGGACCTGCGGGCGTTAGATACATTGTCCAGAATCTTTGCACGGAACTCATCTGACTTGGCAGCAATAAGATAGGCAACATCCTCGTCGCTAAGCTCACGCAGCTGCTTTTGAACAAATTTGTCGTCTGCGGCAATGACATCGTCCAGAGTAAACAGGCGTTTTTTAAGGTCCAGTCCAAGATCCGGGTCTTCGGCAGAAAGCGATTTTAAGATGTCTATTTCGGCACCGGAATCCATTTTTTTGAGAATCTGTGCAAGGGCATTACGTCCGTCAATATTCTGAGCATGCTCGGTAGAGGTATTCTTGGATTTTTCGTACATGGCATGGTCAACACGCTTTAAAATTTCGGGGGAAATTGGTTCCATCTTTGCAAGACGGAGCACAACCTCCTTGCGCTGCTCTTCGTCCATAGCCTTTATAACAGCAGCAGCCTTAGCAGGTACAAGATGAGAAAGCACAAGTGACTGAACACCAGCATTTTCGTCTTTTAAAAGCAGGCTGATTTTTTCTTCATCGGCATCATCAAGATATTCAAAGGGCTTTTTTTCCTGGGCAGGCATGGCTTTTTTGAGCATCTCGTCTGCCCTATCCTGTCCATAAGCCTTAATGAGCATTTCGCGTGCTGTTTCCGGACCACCGCTTTTCTTTGCATTTTCAAGCAGGGTATTAAATTCTTCGAGTATTACAGCAGCTTCTTCCTGGTCTACAGAACGTATGGAAGCAATTTCTGGAATGATTTTTTCAATCTGTTTTTCGGAAAGATGCGGCAGGATTTTTGCAGCTTCGTCTTCGCCAATTAAAAGAAGGAATTTTGCAACACGGCGATAGACAGATTCCCGGCCTTCCTGCTCCGGCTCCTGAACAGGAACCTTTACAAGCCCCTGCTCCTTAAGGATTTCTGCAGCCGCAGCGGCACCAAACTTTTTAAAGCCTTGTCCAACAGGTGCCTCGTCCTTAGGAGCAGCCTCTTTTTTTTCGCCAGCCCCTGTAGCAGCACCCGCACCATATGCATTTTTTCTTAAATCATTCAGGTTCATAAGGATATTATACCATAAGTTTTACCGTACTTCCACCAGTTCTTTCCTTCCTGACTACAATCTGCCTGTCAATTTTTTCCTTGAGCAAATCTACGTGAGAAATGATTCCTATGAGACGGGTACCTTCCGAAATTGTTGACAAGGCCTTATAAGCCTTTTGCTGAGTTTCTGTATCAAGAGTTCCAAAGCCTTCATCAACAAACATGGAATCAATTTTTATGCCACCTGCAGAAATACGTACTTCATCAGAAAGTCCAAGTGCCAGTGCAAGAGAGGCCTGGAAGGATTCTCCACCCGAAAGAGTTTTTACACTGCGTACACCACCTGTATAATGGTCAATTACATCAAGATCAAGCCCCGTCTGCGATTTATGATTATCAGAACCACGCTGACGGAGAAGCTCATATTGATTATCACTCATTATCATAAGTCTTTTATTTGCATGTGCAAGAATCTTGTCAAAATAAGTCATTTGAATATAAGTTTCAAGCTTTATTTTTTCTTTATTGCCGGTAAGTGTTCCGTTTGCAGTTTTAGAAAGAGAAGAAATCCATGCATATTTATTTTCCTTAAGAATAAGCTCTTCGGAGGTAGCCTGAATTTGCTGCAAAGCTTTTTTATTCTGACTAAGGCGGCTTTCGACAGTGGTTTTCTGAAGAGACAAATTATCTATCTTCTTTTTAAGCTTAAGATTTTCCTCTTCTGTTCCCGAAACATCTACAGGCTCCCACTCAACAAGCTTATCCTCCAGCTGTTTGCATTCACTCTTAGCAGTTTCAAAGGCAAGAACTGCCGAATCATACAATTTTTTTGCCTCATCAATAGCCGTCTGCTGATTATGAATTTCTTCACGAAGATTATTAACCGCCACAACTGCTTCGGCCTTGCTTTTATAATCAAGCTTGCCAATCAAGGCTTTTTCCTGCTTCTCTTTTTCCTTCAGACTTGCAGAAAGCTCTGTAATTTTATTCTGGTATTTCTGTACAACTTCATCACTTTTCTTTATGTTTTCTTCGAGCTCTGGTAGATTTTTTTCTATCCGATTCTTTTTTTCAACATCATCTAAAGCCGTATTTAGTTTTTCTTCAACTGCCTTGAATTGATTTTCAAGCGTTTCAATTTCTGAAGCACATATCTGTTCCAGAAGCTTGATATCTGCAACTTGAGCGGTAGTATCCTTTTCAAAAAGCTGTTTCTGCATTATAGTAATATTCTTTATGGAATTATCGCAGTCCTTTTTTGCCTCTACGCATCTGGTATTGGCATTCTTTTCTTTTTCATTTGCAGTTTTAGCTTCTTCCTCCAGCTGATTCAATTCTTCCTGCGACGGAGCTTCCTTTGCTTTTACCGCAGGGTGAGGATGGGTTGTCGAACCGCATACAGGACAAGGCTTTCCATCTGCAAGCTCTTCTGCCATAATACCTGCCTGCTGATCCATAAATAAGCGTCTTTTCTGTTTATAATTTGAGTCGGCTTCATCACATTCCGTTTTAGCATCATTATAATCTTTAACACACCTCTGGTAGGTTTGCTGCAGATTACTGTTCTGGCTAATAAGGCTCTGCAGCTCTACAAGCTTATTCTTTCTTTCTAAAAGCTTATCCTTTTCTCCCTTGTAAGCTAAAACATCTGTATCGGCCTTTGAAAGCTTTTTCAAGGCGTCAGAATCTGTCGTTTTCTTGTTCTTTAGACTTTCAAGGGTATCACTCTCGGTTTTGAGCAGATCTTTATTTATTTTAGAAGCCTGTTCAGCCTCTTGTATTGATTTTTGAAGTGAATCAAGAACATCATAATCAGCGAGGCTTTTATTTTTAATTGCAAGAGTATTTTCTTTTTCCTTAAGCTTAGGCGCCTGCTCTTTTTGTTTATCATATTGTTCTTTTGCTTTGTTATAGGCGTTCTGCGCTGTTTCAATATCTGCTTTTTTCTGTTTTATACTCTTTTTTATATCATCAATTTGTTCATTCTGGGCAAGCAGTCCAATTATTGTATTCAGCTCTTTCTGAGTTTTAAAGAGATCTTCATCAAGTGCGGTCTTTATATTTGTATCTGACTCTATAATTTTTTTTACAAGTTCAATTTCCTCTGCAACAGGAAGCTCATTTTTCTTTGCTTTTTCCACCTCCAGATTTAAAACATCATCTGGCTCGCAGACTATATTATTAACATACAGTTGAATATCCCTGCGTGACTGATTTACAGAATTTCCAAGAGTCTTTTCTGCGTCATTCAACCGGTACTGAAGCGTTTCGTAACAATCAGTCTTAAAAAGCTTTCTGAAAATTAATTGCTTGTCTTCTGTTTTACTCATCAAAAGCTGACGAAATTCGCCCTGGGCAATCATTACAATCTGCGAAAACTGATCTGCATCCAAACGCAAAAGCTCTGTAATTGCTTCGGTTACTTTTTTATCCTGATTTACAGTCTTTCCACCCGGCAGATAAAGAGTTGCATCTGCAGGTTGTTTTGTCGTTCCTTCTCCCCTTTTGGCACGTCTTTCGTACTCGGGATTCCGCTCAACCTTGTATTCGTTTCCGTTATAAGAAAAGGTCAGTTCAACACGTGTGGGTGTTTCAGGCCCCGCAAATGTTGAACGAACCATAGAAACCTTTCGGTCACTTCCGTTTACCTTACCGTAAAGTGCGTATGTAATTGCATCAAAAATTGTAGTTTTGCCTGCGCCAGTATCACCGGTTATAAGATACAGACCTGAGCTGCCCAGCTTCTGCATGTCTATAATAGTTTCCTTGCAGTAGGTTCCAAAGCCTTCCATTACAAGCTTTAAAGGTCTCATCTTTCACCTCCCCAGATTTCTTCAATCAAGCCTTGCGCAAAGTTTTTCTGATCTTCGGTAAATCCGGTTCCGTTCTGCATTTTGAAAAACTGTTCAAATAAATCTATAGGTGCAGTATCTTCCACATCTATTGCATCCTCTACTATACCTGCAGCCCTTGTTCTTTTATTATCATAATCCATCTTTACAAGGTTTTTATAAACAAGCGAAAGCTTTGCAAAGCCTTCTGGTATTTCTTCTTCATCGGTAAGAGTAATATGAAGATAATCGTCGGTTGCGGTACCCTCGTAATTTTTTTTGTTCATTAAATCGTTGTAGGTTCCCTTTAGCTCGCGCACATCATGAAGAGGTTCAAACAAAACCTTATCAATTCGAACCTCTCCCTTTGCACCAAGTTCAACCATAAAGCCGCCCTTTTTATGATTTACCTCCGAAAAGGAATATTTTAAAGGACTTCCACTGTAGCATATATTTTCGCCACCAGCCTTTTGGGCTCCATGAAGATGTCCCAGAGCAACATAATCAAAGTCGGCAAAAACTGCGGCATCTACATTATCCTGTCCGCCAATGATTATTTCTTCCGATTCACATCTGGCACTTCCCGTTACAAATTGATGCGCAACAAGAATATTCCTTTCTTTCGGATTAAGCTCCATTTTTTCTATAACAAAGCGCACAGCCTCTGTATAAGAATCAAGCTTACCTGCCTCGGCTTCTTCCGGGAAATATGACTTTACCATAGCAGGCTTTATATATGGCAAAAGATAAATATTTATAGCACCATTTTTATCTTCAAGCCTGTGATGCATAACAGAGCCATCGTAGGTTTTTGAGAAATAAAAACCGCTTTTTTCCATAAGCGAAGTTCCACAGGTCATTCGTTCTGGAGAATCATGATTACCGCTTGTTATAAATACCTGCAGATTACGTTCCGACAGCTTACGCAAAAACTCATCAAAAAGCTCTACTGCTTCTACAGAAGGAATTGACTTGTCATAAACATCACCCGCAATAAGAACTGCATCGGGTTTTTCTTTGTCTATACAATTGAGGATTTTATAAAGAATAAAACGCTGATCTTCAATCATGGAAAACTCATTAAATCTTTTACCAAGATGAAGGTCAGAAATGTGAAGAAATTTCATATTTTAATTATAACATAATCCCTGTGTCATTGCGAGCCGAAGGAGCGGCAATCCACATATTTAAATGCCTTCACACACGTGGATTGCCACGTCGCAAGGCTCCTCGCAATGACGCAGCGGTCCCTGAGCTTGTCGAAGGGACTTACACACCGTTAACTAGAGCCGCATAGTTACCATTGAGTGCCATAAGCTCCTTGTGGTTGCCGCGTTCTACAATTTCGCCGTGGTCTACAAAGAAGATTATGTCGGAGTTGCGGATTGTTGAAAGGCGGTGCGCAATGATAAAGCTTGTGCGGCCTTTGAGAAGCTCGTCCAGGCCCTTCTGCAAAGCCTTTTCGGTCTGGGTGTCTACAGAGCTGGTTGCTTCGTCCAGAATCAAAATGCGCGGATCAGACAGCAGTACGCGGGCAAAAGAAATGAGTTGCTTTTGTCCCTGAGAAAGACCACCGCCGTTTGCAGTTACCTTTGTATTGTAGCCGTCGGGGAAGGCAGTAATGAACTCGTGGGCCATAACGGTTTTTGCGGCAGCCATACATTCTTCGTCGGTTGCGTCCAGGCGGCCGTAGCGGATATTTTCCATAATGGTGCCGCTGAACAGGAAGGAATCCTGAAGCATAACGCCAACCTGTTTACGGATAGACTTTATCTGCAGGTCCTGAATATCAAGCCCGTCTATGAGGATTTTTCCTTCATCAGGATTATAAAAACGCGTAAGAAGATTTACAATTGTAGTTTTACCAGCCCCTGTAGGACCAACAATTGCAACGCTTGTTCCCGGAGTTATATTAAAGTTTACATCCTTAAGAATAGGGTTACCCTTTTCGTAGCTGAAGTTTACATGGTCAAAGGTTACATGGCCGCGGATTGGAGGAAGCTCTTTTGCACCGTCGCGGTCTGTAATATCCTCGGGCTCGTCCAGCAGTTCAAAAATGCGTTCAACATAAGCGCCGGTAGTTACCATAGAGTTATAAAAGTTTCCAAGGTTCTGGATAGGCATCCAGAAGCGCCAGATATAACCGGTAAAGGCAACAAGGGTTCCTACAGTTACAGTGCCGCCCATTCCATCTCCAAGCCAGGCAATACCGGCCATATAAACAAGGGCAACACCCATAGTGCTAAGGTTATCTACAATAGGCCAGATAATGTTGTTTATATTTACAGCGCGGATCCAAACCTTTTTACACTTATCACAAAGCTCGTTGAAAATACCCTGATTTACACGTTCACGCGCAAAGCTCTGAGTGATTTTCATACCGTTGAGACTTTCAGAAAGATAGGCCGTCAAATTAGAACGCTTGTAGCTTTCCTGCTTCCAAGCCTCATGCTGCTTTTTCTTCATTGAAACAAGCACAATCAGGAGCACAGGAAGCACTGCCATACAAACAAGAGTAAGGCGGACATCAATTGCAAGCATAAAGCACACAATTACAACCAGAGTAAACAGGTCGCTTATAAGCTGAATTACACCGTTACTCAAAAGGTCAGAAAGTGAGTTTACATAGTTTACAACGCGGATAAGGATTTTTCCGTGAGGACGGCTGTCAAAATAAGTAAAAGGCAGCGCCTGAAGCTTTGTAAAAACCTCTTTACGGATAGTAACAATGATTTTCTGTGCAACGCGGGTCATAAGTCGCAGCTTTGCCGCAAGCAGGATTCGCGCAAAAAGTGTGGTAACAACAATGAACACAGAAATCTTAATGAGCAGATTATAGTCTGCAGCAGGAATAGCCAGGTCAATTGCCATACGGATAAGGTAGGGACTTATAAGCGATATTCCCGAAGCAACAAGCATGATAACGCAGGCAAGCACCATCCACCAGGCATAAGGCTTAATCCAGCGGAGCATGCGGGGAATAATGCGGAGGTTGAGCTTCTGTTCAATTTCTTCGTCGGTGTCGAATTTATTTCTTGCCATAGTTCTGCTCCATATAAACATCCTGGTAATAACCCGGCTGGTTCAGCAGCTGCTGATTTGTACCCATAGCTGCAATCTGTCCGTCCTGAATTACAAGAACAAGATCGCAGTTTTCAAAAGAAGAAATGCGGTGACTTATAATAAAGGTTGTATGTCCCTGACTCTGCTGTTTGATTGACTGCCTGATTTTCTGTTCAGTTTCTATATCAACCGCACTTGTCGTATCATCAAGAATCATAATTTTTGGATTTGCAAGGAAAAGTCGTGCCAGGGCAATACGCTGCTTCTGACCGCCGCTAAGGCCGACCCCGCGTTCACCTACAATTGTGTCGTAGCCGTCTGTAAGGTCGCCAATAAATTCCTTTACGCGCGCAAGCTCGGCTGCATGTTCAACCTCTTCAAAGGTGGCGTTCTGGTTTCCAAAGGCAATGTTTCCTTCTACAGTGTCGCTGAACAAAAAGGCTTCCTGCATTGTAATGCCAATATTTTTGCGGAGCACCTCAGGCACATAATCGCGCACATCCTTTCCGTCAATCAAAACTGCACCGTCACTAACGTCATAATAACGGCACATAAGGTTTGCAATTGTAGATTTTCCGCTTCCCGTTGGGCCAAGAATACCAACTGTCATTCCAGGCTCAATCTTAAAGCTCATATTTTTAATAACCGGCACCTGATTGTAAGCAAAGGTAACATTACGGAACTCTACACGGCCGTCAACAGGAACAAAAGCCTCATGGCCATCCTTACCGTCTGTCTCCTCACCTACATCACTGCTTACGGCATGTGCCTGTTCAATAGTTTCAAAGCCCTTCTTAACGCTTGGCTTGGTTTTCCAAAGCTCATAAAGTCTGTCGCCCGAAGCACCAAAGTTCTGGATATTATCTACGAGCATTCCAAACATGTTGATAGGCTGAGTAAAGGCCCACATCAAACCGTTAAAGGTTACCAGCTGACCGATTGTCATTTCGCCGTTTATTACAAGGTAGCCGCCAAAAAGAATGAGGATGACAGGAAGCAGACCACACAAGGTATCAATCCACGGAGTATATTTTACGCGAACGTCTGCATTGTTTACGGCAGCCTTTCGGTAACCGTCATTGTCAACGTCAAACTTACCTATTTCATAAGGCTCGCGGACAAAGGCCTTTACTACGCGGTTTCCTTCTATATTTTCACCAACGCGTGTGTTCAAAACTGCAAACTGGTCACGCACCTTCATATGAGCCGGTCGGATATGAATCTTGAACTTTTGAACAAGAATCAAAACAAAAGGTGCAATTGCAAGGAAGGCAAGCATTAGCTTCCAGTTTATCATTCCAAGCGTAATAATAGAAAAAATATAGATGAGCGCATTTTCAAGACTCTGGTATAAAACCCAGGCAACAAAGTGGCGCACCTTATCAAGATCCGAAGTAAGCAGTGTAAGAACGTTGCCCGAAGGAGCCTTGTCATACCAGGCAAAATCAAGGGTCTGAATATGAGCATACAAATCTTCACGCATTTCGCGGATAACGTTCTGCGAGCAGTGTTCAAAAATAACCTGGTACGAATATCTGATTATAGCCTTGAGCAGGGTTGCACCAACCATAAGCAGAACGAGCTTTAAAAGCAGGCTGAAGCTGTGCTCAGGAGAATTAATTACATTATCTACGATTGAGCCCGAAATAAGAGGATTGATAAGCGCAAAGGAAGCAACAATAACACTGAAAATAAGCCCTATTGCCATAGGAATGCGGTATTTTCTGATATAACTCCAAATCCATTTTAACATAAAAAAATCCTTGTAAAAGCAACGTCATTGCGAGCCGAAGGCGAAGCAATCCACAAATAATTATATTTTACTCTAGCATAAGAATCATATACATGATATAAACAAAGTAGGTTAAAAATTGTATAAATCTCTATTTGAGGAGAGCCTATGGACGACCTTTTTGAGTATAGCGACAGTCTTAATGCCCCTTTCCAGACCTTCCGCGGAAACTGGCGCACGGTAAAGCCTCACTGGCATTATTTTACCGAAATGGTATATCTAGTAAAGGGCGTGCTCTACACCGAGGTCGACAATCATCAGTATACGCTTAATCCCGGCGACATGATAATTTATCATCCAAAGCAGATTCATTCCTTCTTGGACTTCCCTACAAAAAATCAGGAAAACGGCGACGACGACCTGCTTTTTTACGGCATTAAATTTGATGATATGATTTTGTCCAATACAACGCCCGGTTCGCCAAAGCTTCCAAAGCTGCTTGCAAACATCACCAAGGACGGAACTCCCTACAATCTTATTACTGCAGAGGAGCTCAAATACAACCCGGTAAAACTGTTTTTTGAAAACTGCATCTGGGAAACAAATCATAAGGAGTTTGGCTACGACATAAAGGTAGCTTCAATGATAAGCCTTATTATCACCGAGCTTATGAGAATATGGCTGCGACGCGGAATGGAGCTTTCGACTCAGACAACCTTTGATCAGTTTTCTTCCAAGGATTTTTCTGTTCTGGAATACATAGACAAGCACAGTGCCGAAAACATAAGCATAGAAGAGCTTGCCAACAAATGTGGAATGTGTTATTCAAACTTTGCCAAGCAGTTTAAGGCTCAGTTTGGTAAGACCTGCAAGGAATATATTGAATTTGTACGAATCTGCAAGGCCGACAACATGCTGCTTTACACCAACAAAACTCTGGACTACATCAGTCAGGAAACCGGCTTTACAGATGCCAGTCACTTTATACGTACGTATAAAAAAATAAAAGGCACCACTCCAAAGCAGCGGCGCCTTTCAAAAGGTTAGATTGCCACGCACTTCGTGCTCGCAATGACGTCATTGCGAGGAGCGCAGCGACGTGGCAATCCACTTAGTTCTGTTTCTTATAAATCTCGTTTACAAGATTAACAACCTTTTCAATGTTCTTATTCTTACAATCTGCTACGTAAGCATCCCAGTCCTTGTTGATATCCTTGTTTCCGAGGATGAAGTTCAAGGTCCATGTGTTGATTGTATCGATAAGAGGTGTTGCCCAAAGGTTGAGCTGTTCGCGTTCATCTTCACTTGGCTTAGCAGCTGGATCTACCTCTGGAGTTACCTTGTAAGCAGAGAAGCGTGCATAAAGGTCCTTGCGGTCTGCAGCAAAGTTATCTGTAAGTTCTGCTGTTGAGTGACCATACCAGAAGTTACCACCGGCATATCCCCATTCAAGACGGATATCGATATCATCATCAGAACCACCAATACCAAGACCACCACACTTGTAGCCTGGGAGGAGCTTCTTAACCTTTTCACCGTTTTCTGTAGCCCACTGCCATGTCTTTCCTTCTGGACCCCACTTGTAGAGTGAGTAAGCTTCGCTTGAGTAGAAGAGCCAGTCAACAAAGCGTACCATCTTAATAAAGCCGGCTTCACCAAGCTCATCCAAAGCCTTCTTAGAAAGCATTACACCGTTTTCAAGACGTCCACCGTCAGAAAGCTTGTTTGTGCTACCAGCAGGATATACAGTGATGTAAACTTCTGCTTCTGGAACAATCTTCTTAAGACTGTCTGTATCGCTCTGCATCTGTGAAAGGTTTGTCGATTTGATGATTGTCTGTCCGTTGAAGAACTTGTTGTTTGCAACGTCATCAGCTTGTGTAAAGGTTTCTGGATCAAGGATTCCTTCCTTTACATAGCGGTTAGCAACAGAAATGAATTTCTTGAAGTTGTCGCTGATAGAAGAAGAATAGAATTCCTTCTTTGCAGGATCCCACTTAATACCACCGTTTGAACCATCAATAGCCCATCCAGAAAGTACATCGTAAGAAGTACCCATCAATTTAAGAAGGTTACCACCGTTTCCTTTTCCTGATTCGCTGCCACACCAAAGGTCAGACCAGATGTAGTCAGAAGCCTTAATCATTCCCTGTGAAACCATGTACTTCTTTACGTTGATAAGAACGTCAAGCAAAGATTCCCATGTCCATGTCTTTTCAAGCTCGCGAACATCATATCCAGCAGCCTTGAAAATATCATCACGAACCATAAGAGTGTAGTTTGGAGCTACAGCCTGATGGAGACCTGGGAGACGATAGAATTTTCCATCTACCTGGCGGATTGTATCAAGGTCTGACTGCAGATTGTACTTGTTTACAAATGCAGTAAAGTTAGGCATATACTGTGTGTAATCAGAAACTGCTACTACACCACCACCAGCAACATACTGTCCTTCTTCATATACCTTAGGAATGATATAAGCAGCAGAACCAGAGTTGATAGCAAGGTTGATTTTCTGATTGTAGTCACCACTATCATAAGAAGTAATATCAAGATGTACGTTAGTAAGATTTTCGATATCCTTGAAAATACCTTCTGTCAACCATGTATCCTTCATTGCGTACCATGAAGCATCGCTGAAGAACATTGGATAAGTTACAGGTTCATCAGAATGGAAGGTTACTTCTTCACCGAATTTGTAGCCTACAGCAGCATCGGCGGCAACAGAAGAACTCTTCTTAGAACCAGAACAACCTGTGAACAAAGCAAGTGCGCAGGCAATTGCTAATGCCAACGAAACAATTTTTTTCATAGTTTTCCTCCTTTTTTTCCTATGAATAACTTTTTATTCTTTTACTCCACCAAGCATCATGCCCTGTACGTAGTACTTTTGTACAAACGGATAGACTAAGATAATCGGCAAAGCCATTAGAACCATAGAACAAGACCTGATATTTGCAGCAATCTGCATTTTTTCGGCAGAAGCTTCACCAGGGTCGGCAGAAGTTGTTGCACCCGAAATAATAGTGCGCAGATAGTAAGCAACAGGCCACATAGATTTTTTATCAAGATACAGGAACGAGTTGAACCAGTTATTCCAGTAACCAACCGCATTGAACAGAATCATAGTTGCAATGATTGGCATGGAAAGCGGGAATACAACATTTATAAAGGTTCCGATAGGACTAAGTCCGTCAATTTCGGCAGCCTCTTCAAGATCCTTTGGAATTCCCTGGAAGAAGGAACGCATAAGGATAATGTAGTAGGTGCTCAAAAGCGACGGCATGATAAAACCGCGGATAGTATTTACAAGATTAAGACGGCGCATAAGAACGTAGGTTGGAATAAGACCACCGCCAAAATACATTGTAAAGATGATAAACTTTAAAAGGAACTTAGAGCCCTTAAGCTGAGACTTAGCAAGCGGATAAGCCATACAGCAGCTAAGAACAAGGGAAGAAACAGTTCCGATAATTACGTAAATCAGAGTGTTTTTATAACTGCGAAGGAAGTCACCCTTTTCGAGCACCGATTTATAAGTAGTGATATTAAAATCTACAGGGAGCAGAGAAACCTTTCCCATTATGATTGCCTGCTCGCTTGAGAAGGACTGTGCCACCAGATATAAGAACGGATACAGAGTTGCAATGCAGATCAGAATCATTATGATTGTATTGAAAACCTTAAAAATCAGGTATCCGGTTGTTTCTTTTATTTTTCTACCAGCCATTTTTATTATTATCTCCTATAAAGTAAACCTAAAAATTGCTTCCGCAATTTTTTTAACGGTTTGCTATTTAACACCGGCCGCCAGCGGCCTTACACACTACCACAAACCCGAACCGGTTACCCGTTTAGACGTTCTATTAGCAATTGTAAGAAGAATTAAATTAAGCAAGCCTTCGAACAAGCTGACCGCAGTAGCATAACTATAATTTCCGGAATAAAGACCCAGACGATATACATAAGTAGAAATAATATCAGCAGTCTCGTAGGTCATAGGATTGTACAAAAGGAAAACCTTTTCGAACGCACCGCCCGAACCTACAAGGCCACCAATATCAAGAATAAGGAGTGTTGCAATAGTCGGCATAATGCAAGGTATTGTGACATGCCAGACTCTCTGGAAGTGGTTAGCTCCATCAACCTCTGCAGCTTCATAGAGGGAAGGATTTATATTTGAAATTGCAGCAAGATAGAGGATAGTACCCCAACCAAGACTCTGCCAGACACCAGAAATAACAAATATTGCAGGGAAGCAACCGGCTTGTGCAATAAAGGTAATAGGCTCATAGCCAAGACTTTTTATAAAGCCGTTTATAGGACCATTTGTCGAAAGCAGCTCGCGGATCATTCCGGTTACAATTACGATTGAAATAAAGTGCGGAAGATACGAAACAGTCTGAACAAACTTTTTCCAATGAATATTCTTGATTTCATTTAAGAGCAAAGCAAAAATGAGAGTAAGAGGGAACCTTACAACAAGATAAAAAATATTGAGGGCAAGTGTATTTCTAAAGGCACGCCAGAACGAGGTGTCTGCAATAAACTGCTTAAAGTATTTAAAGCCGCTCCATTCATCACCAAAAATACTGTGCCCTGCCCTATAGCGTCGGAAGGCAATGATATTACCGGCCATAGGAATATAGCGGATTACAATGTAATAAATAACGGGAACAAGCAGCAGGAAATAATACTGCCAGTATTTACGCATATAACGATTAAAGGAAGCAAGCTTAGTTGCTGCCGTTGAATCCTGCGGTAAACTTTTTTTCGGTTTTTGTAATTTTTTGTTTGACAATTTCATCATCCTTGTACATACTAGTATTATAGTTCCGTAGTTCACTAGTATACTAGTTCAACTTTATATACTAATGATAATGCAAAGTTTGCAAAAGTCAAGAAAAAAAAATATTTTTTTTAAGGATTTTATATGAAAAACATTGAAAAGCTGCCAAAAGAATCTAACAGGGATTATGCATTCCGTGTAATAAGGGATAATATAATCAAGCTGGTACTCAAGCCCGGCACAATGCTCAGCGAACAGGATCTGGCAGACGAGCTGGAGCTTTCGCGCACACCGGTTCACGAGGCCCTGCAGGAGCTTTCTAAATCAAGGATTATAGAAGTTTTCCCTCAGAAGGGAAGCCTTGTAAGTCTTATAGACAGCGAGCTTATTGAAGAAGCCGTATTTGTACGCGCTACGCTTGAGTCTGCAGTTACAGAACAGGCTGCCCTTATGGCAACAGAAGAAGACATAAAGGAATTGACAGATAATATTGAGCTGCAGGAGTTTTTACTCAAGCAGAATAATATAGACAAGTTTATGGAAATGGATAACGCCTTCCACCAGAAGATGTATGCAATTACAAACAAGATGCAGTGCTACTATATGGTTAAGGCTATGAACATTCACCACGACCGCTTCCGTGAGCTCAGGGTTCAGGGTGCAGACAGATCTCCTATTATCCGCCAGCACAAGCAGATTTTAGAAGCAATAAAGGAACACGACGGCGAGCTTGCAAAAAAATGTACTTACGAGCACATTACACGCACCCGCATAGATGTTGCCGAAATCCAGAAAAAATATCCTGATTATTTTGCATAAAAAAATATAAATTGCCCCGCTCCCCTGTTGACATAACCGCCCGTTTTCAGTATTATTTAAAAATCACGCGGGCGTAGCGAAGCTGGTTATCGCGCTGGCCTGTCACGCCGGAGATCGCGGGTTCGAGCCCCGCCGCTCGCGCTAAGCCTTCCGTTCTGGAAGGCTTTATTTTTTTTCATATATCAATTTCGGGTAATAGCGCAGCTGGTAGCGCACTAGCTTCGGGAGTTAGGGGTCGGCGGTTCAAATCCGCCTTACCCGAATTGTATTTCTTCTTTATTAATTCATTTTACAGCCGGCAGCTTCTGGATGTCGGTAGTCATGCAAGGACTCAGGTATTCGCGCTTCATCTGCCAGCCGTCCTTAGTCCAGGCCTTGGCAAGTGTAAGACTATGCCGCCCGTAGGCACAGGTAATTTTGTCTACCGCCTCCATAAGATTAATTTTTTTTATGTCCTCCATGGGATCTGTCCATAAATAAAACTGATACTGCGCGGGTTTAATTTCCAGTAGGGTCACCATTATAACCTTATAGCCGTAGCCCTTGCGGTAAATATGCGGCAGGGCCATGCGGGCGGCATTTACAATATCGGGTGTGTACGAGGTAAGCCTTGGCAGCTGAACAATAGCGGCATTTGAATACTGACTTTGGGTGTCCTCTGAATAATAATTGCAGGTGGAAATGGTCACCTGAACTGCCTGACATTCGCTGTTTTGTTTGCGCAGGCGTTCCACTGCAATTTCGGTGTATTCTACAAGTGCACATTCCAGGGTAGCCAGGTCATAAACCTTAATTGAAAACTGGCGGCTTGAGGTAATTACGTCTTTTTTTTCGCGGGTAATTTTTTCTATTGAACGTATGCCGTTGAGCTCCTGCACTGTAGCAAAGCCCTGAATTGTAAGAAGGCGTTTGGCATCGCACAGGGGCATATGCTTGAGCATGAGTGCATTTTTAATTCCATGATGGGCAAGCTTTCTGGCACGTGCAGGTCCTATTCCCCAGATTGTACTGCATTCAGTCTGTTCCAGAAGCTCATCAACCTGCAGCGGATTATAAACAAAAACCCCGTTGTGCTTTTTTGCATTTTTATTGTAGAGCTTGGCAAGGGTTTTGGTGGGTGCCGCTCCTACGCAGATGGGTATTCCCACCTCCTTGTAAATGCGGTGCTTAAGGTCCTGCCCTATTTCTTCATAATCCTTTATGCTCCAGCTGCACTTGTCAAAAAACAAAAAGGCTTCGTCTATGGAATATTCTTCTATATCGGGGGCATATTCCAGATAGATGGAGGTTATGCGGCGGCTTATATCTGCATACAGTGTGTAATTGCTGGAAAAAATTGTGACACCCCTGCGTTCACAAAGGTCCCGCACCTTAAAAAAAGGATCTCCGCGCTTTATGCCGCAGGCCTTTGCTTCCTTATTAAGGGCAATAATAATTCCATCGTTGTTGGAAAGTACGGCAACAGGCTTTCCGCGAAGATCCGGGCGGTAAATCTGCTCGCAGGATGCATAAAAGGAGTTTCCATCTGCATGTAAAATCATAGCCTTTTAAACTTCCTTTACCGTATGAATGACATGAGTAATTGCACCGGTTATAATCGTCTGTTCCTTGATATTAAAGACACGCCCAAGAACAAAATGCCCCTCCGATTCATAAACTACCAGACTGTTTGGATTAATAGCCTTTGCCCGGTCTATAATCAGAAGGTCTCCGTCGTAAATTCCCATATTACGATAGCGCGAGCTTTGAATCTGCATAAAAACAGTTGCAGACGGATGCGTGATGAGAACCTGGTTTAAGTCTATGCCCTTGCTTTCGTAGCCCTGTGCGGGACTGGGAAATCCTGTTATCATTATAAATTGATGATAATGCGTGTTTAATTATTTGTCAATTAAAATAACCGTTTGGTTATTTATTTTTTTTAAAAATCATTGTAAAATATAGCTGTTGAGACAAATTCAGCATAACGGGTGTGGTATGGATGCGCAAAGCTTCTGGAAAAAAATAAAAATGCTCCTCTCTGAACGCGGTGAAAATCAGGAATGGCTTTGCGAAAAAACAGGGCTCGTGCTTGGTTCGCTGCGCAATAAAATATCACTTGGAAGGCTGCCGGGCTTTGAAGAAGCGCTTAAAATTGTAGATGCCTTTGGCCTTACCATGGAAGAATTTAAGGCCTACCCCGAGCTTCCTGCAAAGGATGTAATAAATATTCCGGTTTATGAGCAGGCACTTTCTGCAGGCCGCGGGCAGGAGCTTTTGGATACCGCAGAAATAATTGATTACGTAGCGCTTCCTTCTCACCTAAAAAAATATCACGAAAGCATGAGTGCCTCTTATGTACGCGGTGACAGTATGGAGCCTACTCTTTATGATGATGATATAATTCTGTTTGACCGTTTTGGCTATGACGGAGCAGACGGCATTTATGTAATAAACTACAAGGGTGCAGGCTTTGTAAAACGATTACAAAGAGACAAGGATTTTGTGCGCATAATTTCGGACAACAAAAAATATTCCGAAATGACCGAAAACGGAGAAAGTCAGGATTTTCGCGTTGTTGGAAAGGTTCGTTATGTAGTGCACAAGGTTCAGGGCTAGGCACTTATACCGGATATTCTCCGCTAAAGCAGCCCTTGCAAAAATCACTGGCGCCCAAGGCTTCGAGCATTCCTTCCAGAGAAATAAAGGCAAGACTGTCTGCACCAATTTCCTTACGAATTTCTTCCAGTTCATGTGTGCTTGAAATGAGCTCTCCCTTGCTTGGAGTGTCTATTCCAAGATGGCATGGAAACTTTACAGGCGGTGAGCTTACTCGGAAATGAACTTCCTTTGCACCTGCCCTTCTTAAAATCTGAACAAGACGGCGGCTTGTAGTTCCACGAACAATCGAATCATCAATAACTACGACACGCTTGCCGACAAGATCGCTTGCAATTGCATTGAGCTTTACAAAGACAAGATTTTCGCGTTCGCTCTGGGTTGGAGCAATAAAGGTACGGCCAATATATTTATTCTTGACAATACCGGTTACATAAGGAATACCGCTTTCTCTGGCATAACCCATGGCAGCACCAATTCCGCTGTCGGGTACACCTATTACAACATCGGCAGCAATCTTACTTTCGCGGGCAAGCACCTCGCCCATCTTGTAGCGTGCCTGCTGAACAGGAATTCCGTCTATAACACTGTCAGGGCGTGCAAAATAAACATATTCAAAAATACAGGTCTGCTTTTTTGGCTGGTCATATTGCACGGAACGCAGGCCGTTTTTATCTATAAATACAATTTCGCCGGGAGCTATATCGCGTATAAAGGTACCGTTTACTGCATCAATGGCACAGGTTTCAGAGGTTACTATATAACCGTCACCAGCCTTGCCTATACACAAGGGTCTTATTCCATTAAGGTCGCGCACGGCAATGAGCATATTTTCGGTCATTATACAAAGTGCAAACGAGCCCTTTATAAGACGCGCGGTTTCTACAATTGCAGTCTCAAAGAGCTTTTTATTTTCGTCATAATGCTCTTCAATAGTGCGGCCAGGTTTTCCACCCTGCTCTATGAATTTACGGACAATAAGCTTTAAGATAACCTCACTGTCACTGGTAGAACTAAAGGTACAGCCGCTGTCCTCCAGAAGCGTACGCAGCTCAGTATGATTTACAAGCTGTCCGTTATGGGCAAGTGCAATGGAACCGAATTTATAGGTATTTAAAAACGGCTGTGCATTTTCAATTGTGCGGCCTCCGGCAGTTGCATAGCGTACATGTCCCAGGGCAATATTACCCTTAAGGTCATCAAGATGTTCGCTTTTAAAAACCTCACCGACAAGGCCCATGCCCTTATAAAGCTTTATGCGCTCATCGGAATTTCCGCTGCTTACAGCTATACCGGCACTTTCCTGTCCACGGTGCTGAAGACTTGTTAATGCATAATAGGCAAGATGTGCAGATTGCGGCACCCCGTAAATACCTGCAACACCACATTCATCACGCAGGCCCATTTTATTCTGCCTCTTTTAATAAGAAGGAATCTATCTGCTTTGCACACTCGCGGCCCTCGGCAATTGCCCAGACAACAAGTGACTGACCACGATGCATATCTCCGGCGGTAAATATCTTTGGAACGCTGGTTGCATAACCGTTAGGACTTGCAAGCTCTTGTGTTGCTTCTCCAAAGGAAGCTACTGTACCTCTTAGTCCAAGCTCTGTACCAAAGGCCTGCGGTGTATATTCTTCACAACCGGTAAAGCCAGCGGCTACAAGCAGAAGATCACAAGGCAAAGTTTTTTCTGTTCCTTCGCGTTCAACAAGCTGCCTTTTTCCGTCAATCATTTTAAATTCAACTTCGACTGTACGTACTGCAGTTATATGACCGTCCTCGCTCATTACTTCCTTTACTGTAGTTTCATATATACGAGGATCATTTCCAAATTTTGCAAGGCTTTCTTCGGCCCCGTAATCTACCTTTAAGGTTTTAGGCCACTGCGGCCATGGATTATCAGCAGCGCGTTCTACAGGCGGGCACGGCATCATTTCTATCTGTGTAACACCAGAAGCGCCCAGTCTTATTGCAGAACCACAGCAGTCGTTTCCTGTATCACCGCCACCTACAATTACAACCTTTTTTCCGGCAACCTGAATTCCATATTTTTCCATAAGGCTTGCCGCAATCTGTTCATTGGTTGCATCCATCTGTATTTTTTCAAGTGCCTGGGAGGTTTGAACTACACATTTTGTTACAGCCTTAAGAAAATCAACTGCAAACATAACTCCCCCGGTTTCTATTCCTTTGGCAGCAAGTGTTCGTGCTTTTTTTGCACCGCAGCAAAGTGCTACTGCATCATAGCCTTCAAGAAGCTTCTGTGCCGAAACCTCACGGCCAACATCTGCATTAAACACAAACTCAACACCCTCGGCCTTCATAAGCTCTACGCGGCGTTCTACAATTTTTTTGTCCAGCTTCATATTTGGAATACCGTACATCAAAAGACCGCCTGCCTTATCCTCGCGCTCATAAACCGTAACGCTGTGACCACGACGATTGAGCCAGTCTGCAGCAGCAAGTCCCGCAGGACCAGAGCCGACAACCGCAACCTTTTTTCCGCTGCGCTTTTGAGGAATCTGAGGCTTCATATAACCGGTTTCAAAGGCTTTTTCTATAATATAAAGCTCATTGTCGTGAACAGTAACGGCGCCTTCTCCAACTACTGGGCTACCGCAGTTACAGGCCTTTTCACAAAGAGCGGGACATACGCGACCTGTAAACTCCGGAAAGCTTGAGGTTTTTAAAAGTCTCCAGGCAGCCATATCAAACTGTCCGTTAAAAAGTGCGTCATTCCATTCGGGAATATAATTGTGCAAAGGACAGCCGGTTACCATACCGCCAAGCTTGATTGCACTCTGACACATAGGAACACCACAGTTCATACAGCGTGCAGCCTGTTCCCGTCGTGCCTTTTCGTCCAGCTTTGGATGAAATTCCTTAAAGTTTTTTATACGTTCCAAAGGCGGAACATTACCGTTTTCTATTCTTTCGTAATCTAAAAATCCTGTTGGTTTTGCCATATGTGACCCCCTTTACCTATGCACTGCACTTTTGGAATGCAGCAAGCACTGCAGCTTCATGTTCAATACCGCTTTTTTCCTGGGCGGCAATTTCCGTCATTATGCTAAGGTAATCGTTTGGAATTATCTTTTTAAAGCAGGCTTTATAGTAATTCCAGTTTGCAAGGATTGTTTTAGCTCGTTCGCTGTCTGTAAGCTCGGCATGCTCAACAATAAGACTGTGCAAAAGCATTTCATCCGGGCTAGTCGTTGAATCAGCTGAATTATTCTTTAGGGTGGTTACTTCATCATCAAGTGCGTACATTTTTACAAGCTCATGATTTATGCGCTTATAAAGATCATGGTTTTCATCAAGAACATAAGCAACACCGCCGCTCATACCGGCACAAAGATTCTTTCCTGTTCCGCCCATAATTACTGCAACACCACCAGTCATGTATTCAAGTCCGTGGTCACCGCAGCCTTCGGCAACAACAGTGGCACCCGAATTACGAACGCAGAAGCGCTCACCGGCAACACCGTTTATAAAGGCAGTTCCGCTTGTTGCTCCAAACAGAGCAACGTTTCCGACAATAATATTTTTTTCTGCTTCGCCATTAAAGCTTTGAGGCTTTTTAATTACAAGCTTTCCGCCGCTAAGGCCCTTACCAAAGGCATCGTTTGCATCGCCAGTAAGACGCAGGGTAAGTCCTTTTGGAATAAAGGCTCCAAAGCTCTGGCCGGCACCTCCGGTAACCTCTACTACAAACGAATCATCCTTTAAGCTATTGCCGTATTTTTTCTGAATCTCTGAACCAAGGATTGTACCAACAGTTCTGTCTGTAGAAGAAATCTGTACGGACATTTTTGCGTTATCCTTGTTATTTTCAAAAAGCGGGAGCAGCTCTCTAACATCAATTGTTTTTTCAAGCTTAAAGTCAAACAGTGATCGGTCTTTTTTCCAGGCCTCTTTGTCTGCCTGCCCTGTCCCAAAAGAAGCAAGCACGCGGCTCATATCTACAAGTCCTGCCCTCTTAAAGCCCTGCTTATCCTTGAGCTTAAGCAGATCTGTTCGGCCGCAAAGCTCTTCTACTGTGCGAACACCAAGCTTTGCCATAATCTCGCGCATTTCCTGTGCAATGAACAGCATAAAGTTTTCTACATATTCAGGCTTGCCAGGGAACTTGGCACGCAGCTTTTCGTTTTGAGTTGCAACACCAAACGGACAGGTATCCAGCTGACATACACGCATCATAGAACAGCCCATTGCAATAAGCGGTGCTGTTGCAAAGCCAAACTCTTCTGCACCAAGCAGGGCTGCTATTACAACATCGCGTCCGCTCATAAGCTTACCGTCTGTTTCAAGCACAACACGGCCACGCAAGCCGTTTTGAATTAAGGTCTGATGGGTTTCGGCAAGTCCAAGCTCCCACGGCAAACCTGCGTGATGAATTGAGCTTATAGGAGCAGCACCTGTTCCACCGTCGTGACCACTTATCAAAATTACCTGGGCTCCGGCCTTTGCAACACCTGCTGCAATAGTACCTACACCTGCTTCACTTACAAGCTTTACGCTTATGCGTGCTGCGCGGTTTGCATTTTTCAAATCATATATGAGCTGTGCAAGGTCTTCGATTGAGTAAATATCATGATGTGGTGGCGGCGAAATAAGAGCTACTCCCGGAGTTGCATAACGTGTTTTTGCAATCCACGGATAAACCTTTTTACCAGGAAGATGTCCACCCTCACCAGGCTTTGCACCCTGTGCCATTTTAATCTGAATCTCATTGGCACTCAAAAGATATTCTTCGGTTACACCAAAGCGGCCGCTGGCAACCTGCTTGATTGCACTGTTATATTCAGTACCAAGGCGTTCAGGCTTTTCACCGCCCTCTCCGCTGTTTGATTTTCCGTGCAGATGGTTCATTGCGGCAGCCATACACTTATGAGCTTCTTCACTGATTGAACCGTAGGACATAGCACCAGTCTTAAAGCGCTTTACAATTTCTTCTACGCCCTCAACCTCGTCAATTGAAATACCGCCGTCCTTTGCAAAATCAAAATCAAGCATGGCACGAAGGGTGTGCGGATGTGCATTATCGTCAACAAGCGCTGTGTATTCCTTAAAGCGTGCATAATCCTTGTTGTGGGTTGCCTGCTGCAAGGCCACAATTGTTTCCGGATTATAAAGATGGCTTTCGGCCTGAGGTCCACGACGGAACTTATGCTTTCCGAAGGAATCAAGATGTGTATTTACTGTAAGTCCCGAAGGGTCAAAGCCCTGATCGTGATGGTAGCGCACATCCTCTTCTATTTCCTTAAGGCCAATTCCACCAACACGGCTTACTGTGTTTGTAAAATATTTCTGGGTAACATCGGCAGCAATTCCAACTGCTTCAAAAATCTGCGCACTCTGATATGACTGAATTGTAGAAATACCCATCTTGGCTGCAATCTTTACAATTCCGTTCATTATTGCCTTGTTGTAATCATCAATAGCAGCATGATAATCCTTGTCCAGAATCTTCTGATCTATGAGCTCTGCAATTGCTTCGTGTGCCAGATACGGATTAATTGCACGTGCACCGTAGCCAAGGCACATTGCAGATTGATGAACATCGCGAACCTCTGCGGTTTCAAGGATGATTGAAATTGCCGTACGCTTTTTTGTACGGATCAAATACTGCTCTACTGCACTTACTGCAAGAATGGCTGGAATGGCAGCGTGAGCTTTATCTACACCGCGGTCACTCAAAATGATGATGTTGTAGCCGTCGGCATAGGCTTCATCAATCTGGGCAAAAAGCTTGTCGAGTGCAGCCTCAAGATTTTCCTTAAACAGAATGGAAACTGTTCTTGTCTTTAAGCCCGGCTGATTCAGGGCCGCAATTTTAATTAAATCTGTTCCTGTCAAAATTGGATTATTTATTTCAAGCACGCGGCAGTTTCTGGCAACTGGCTCAAGAAGGTTTCCGTCCTTTCCAAGATAAACCGTAGTATCGGTAACAATTTTTTCACGCAGACTGTCAATCGGCGGATTAGTTACCTGTGCAAAAAGCTGCTTAAAATAACTGAAAAGGCTTGGATGCTTTTCGCTCATTACCGCAAGAGGTGTGTCTACACCCATACTGGCAGTCGGTTCAACACCGGTTTTTGCCATAGGCAGAATCATCTCGTTTACATCCTCGTAATTCCAGCCAAAGGCACGGTACAAAATATTGCGTTCTTCCTGTGTACTTACAGGTATTTTTTTATTTGGAATTTTCAGGTCGGCAAGATGAACAAGGTTCATATCAAGCCATTCACCATAAGGATAGGCAGAAGCATATTCAGTCTTGCATTCATCATCTGTAATGATTTTTTTCTGAACTGTATCTACCAAAAGGATTCTTCCCGGCTGAAGTCTTGATTTAATCTTTATATTTTCTTCAGGAATATCAAGAACGCCAACCTCACTAGAAAGAATGAGCATATTATCCTTTGTAATATAATAGCGGCTCGGGCGAAGTCCGTTTCGGTCAAGGGTTGCGCCAAGAAGATCTCCATCGCTAAAGAGGATTGCGGCAGGACCATCCCAGCTTTCCATCATGGTTGCCCAGTAGTGATAAAAATCCTTTTTATTCTGCGGCATGTTGTCGTCGTGCTTCCACGGCTCAGGAATACACATCATAACTGCAAGCGGCAGAGACACACCGTTCATCAAAAGAAACTCAAGGGTATTGTCGAGCATTGCAGAGTCTGAACCTGTGGTATCTACAGCCGGCAAAACCTTATGAAGTTCGGCAGCATTAAGGGTTGAAGAAGCAATTGTTTCTTCGCGAGCAAGCATGCGGTCTACATTACCGCGGATTGTATTAATTTCTCCGTTGTGTGCAATAAAGCGGTTTGGATGAGCACGCTTCCAGCTTGGCTGTGTGTTTGTAGAAAAGCGTGAATGCACAATCGCAAGGCTAGAAGCATATTCAGCAGACTGCAGGTCATCATAAAAGGTACGCAGCTCGTGAACCAGGAACATTCCCTTGTAAACAATTGTTCTGCTGCTTAGGGAACAGACATAAGTTGAAACCTCCGGGGTCTCTGGGATTTTCGAAGGGCCCTTTTCAAATTCACGTCTTAAAATATAAAGCTTACGGTCAAAATCCAGCCCCTTTGAACAGTCAGCAGGCTTTTCAATAAAGCACTGCCAGATCTGAGGCATGCATTCTCGTGCCTTTTTTCCAAGGACGTCTGCATTTACCGGAACCTTACGCCATCCAAGAAATTTAAGTCCTTCATCCTTACAACATTTTTCAAAACGCTCTTTTTCAGAATCGTAATCCGACGGAAAAAAGAACTGACCAATTCCGTATTCGCGTTCGCCAAGTGAACCAACTAAATCTGCGGCAGCCTTCTTAAAAAAATCGTGGCTAATCTGTACAAGAATACCAACTCCGTCTCCGGTCTCTCCGCTGGCATCCTTTCCTGCACGGTGCTCAAGCTTTTCTACAATGCTCAATGCATTATCAACGATTGCATGGGTTTTACTGCCGTCTATATTTACAACCGCACCAATACCACAGTTATCATGCTCAAAGGATGGTTCGTATAAAGTTCTCTGCTTCTGCATTTTCCGTACCTCACTGAAAATCAGGTTAAAACGAAAAGAGGCCGTAGACATAATCTCGCAAAAGCTGCGAAATTTTATCTACGACCTCTTTGCCGTAATTTGTTTATATTGGTTTTTATATTAGTAAAATTGTTTTTTCATGTCAAGTAAAAATTTCTGCCTCGTTCTGGCCCCAGGTAACAGAATAAAAATACGGGGTCTCTGCATCAAACTCGCCGGCACAGGTATCTACCATCTTGAAGGACTTTGGCGGATATAATAATTCCGGGGTTTCTGATGCACTCGAAGTATCTCTCAAAGCACCTGCTTCCATTTTCACAATATTTTCCAGCTTGTACAAAAACCACTTATCAATTTTTGTAATATCGTGAATCTCATCAACACTAAGCAGTCCGCGTTTAAGTGCCTGATAAATTGCAAAGATTCTCTGGTCTGTACACTGCGAAACACGTTCACGGATTTTTTCATCCCCCTCTTTTTCAAAGGCAGGAAGATTCAAATCCTTTACGCCAACCTCAAGTCCTCGCGCAGCCTTTAAGATTGCTTCTTCAAAATTCTGTCCTATTGCCATAACCTCGCCGGTTGCCTTCATCTGGGTACCAAGCTTTCGGGCGGCATATACAAATTTATCAAACGGGAACTTCGGCATTTTTACAACTACATAGTCCAGCACAGGCTCAAAGCAGGCCTTAGTCTTTTTAGTAACAAAGTTAGGTATTTCATCAAGGGTAAAGCCCACTGCAATAAGCGCTGCAACCTTTGCAATTGGATAACCGGTTGCCTTACTTGCAAGAGCCGATGAACGCGAAACACGAGGGTTTACTTCAATTACCGCATATTCAAAGCTGTCCGGATTAAGCGCAAACTGACAGTTACAGCCGCCTTCAATTTCCAGCGCACTGATGATATTCAGGGCCGCACTTCGAAGCATCTGATATTCCTTATCGGCAAGCGTTACGGTTGGAGCAATTACAATGGAATCGCCGGTGTGAACACCTACAGGGTCAAAGTTTTCCATTGAGCAGACTGTAATAACGTTTCCGTTGGAGTCGCGCATAACCTCAAACTCAACCTCCTTCCAGCCGCTTATGCATTTTTCTACAAGAATCTGATGTATTGGCGAACGGTGAAGTCCGTTATGTGCAATTTCATCAAGCTCACGCTCGTTATTTACAATACCGCCGCCGGTGCCTCCAAGTGTAAAGGCTGGTCTTATAATTGCCGGAAAGCCAATCTGATTATGAACAAAGTCGGCCGCATCCTCATAGGTTGTTACAACCTTGGACGGAATACAGGGCTCGCCTATAGACTCCATTGTATCCTTGAACATCTGGCGGTCTTCGGCTTTATCTATTGTCAAAGGCTTGGCACCAAGCAGCTGAACTCCATGACTTTCCAGAAAGCCTGATTTTGCAAGCTCCATACTAAGTGTAAGTCCGGTCTGGCCACCCAGCGTTGAAAGCAGGGAATCCGGTTTTTCCTTTTCTATAATGCGCTCAAGAGTGCGGAGCGTAAGCGGCTCCATATAAATCTCATCAGCCATTTCGTGATCGGTCATAAGAGTTGCAGGATTTGAGTTTACAAGACAAACCTCAAGCCCCAGCTGTTTTAAAGCCTTGCAGGCCTGGTTTCCCGCATAATCAAATTCTGCTGCCTGACCTATTACAATTGGTCCTGAGCCTATAATCATTACTTTATGGATATTCGAATTAAGAGGCATGATTTTCCTCCATCATTTTCAAAAATCTATCGAACAAAAAGTTTGTATCGTGAGGACCGCCACAGGCTTCGGGGTGAAACTGAACACTAAAGGCCGGAATATCCGTATAATCTACGCCTTCGCAGGTTTCATCATTTACGTTCACAAAGCTCAAGCGTGCAAAATCCGGAAGACTTGCCGGTTCAACCGCATAGCCGTGGTTCTGACTTGTAATGTAAACACGCCCCGTGCCGGTATCCTTTACCGGATGATTTCCGCCGCGGTGACCGTACTTAAGCTTGCTGGTTTTTGCACCGCGGGCAAGTGCAAGCATCTGGTGTCCAAGACAGATTCCAAAAACCGGGATTTTTCCATATTCACAAAGCTTTCGTATTTCTTCTATGACTCCAACATTTTCTGCAGGATCTCCAGGCCCATTGCTTAGCATTATTCCATCCGGCGCCATAGCTAAAACTGTCTGAGCCGGTGTGTTATAAGGCACAACCTTTACATTGCAGCCGCGTTTTTCAAGCTCGCGCTGAATGTTTGCCTTGGCGCCAAAATCAAAGAGAACAACTTTTTTTGCCGGTTTTTTATCTGAACGGTCAGATTCAAAGCCTGGAGTAAGGTCTTTGCCCTCATCTGTATTTACAATTTTTACTGCATCAACAATTGCATAGGATTTTATCTGTTCAAGTAACTGAGAGTCCGGCTTAAAGTCCTGAGCGGTTTTTCCACTGATTATCATGCCGTTCATAACGCCGGCTTCGCGGAGCTTTTTGGTAAGAGCTCGGGTATCTATTCCACAAATGCCTATAATTCCCTGCTGCTTAAGAAAATCATCAAGCGTTCCCTCACACCTGAAGTTCGAAGGATTATCACAAAGCTCACGGACAATATAACCGCGTACCCAGGATTTTTTGCTTTCAAAGTCTCTGGTCATTACACCGTAATTTCCAATAAGGGGAAAAGTCTGTGTTACAATCTGTCCGTAATAGCTGGGATCGGTAAGAGTTTCTACGTAGCCGGTCATACCCGTGGTAAAAACCGTTTCACCTAACGCCTTACCCTTTGCCCCTATAGACCTGCCTGCAAACACTGTGCCGTCTGCAAGAATAAGATAAGCATCACTCATTTTCACCTCAAAAAAAAAGACGCCCATTCCATCTGCCGACAATACCGGTAAATCGAATGAGCGTCTTTGCTCTTTAAACTAAACTAGTTATAGAACTTTAGTTGAATTGTGTCAAGATTTATAAGAGGATTATAAAGGGATTTACCAGCAGAATGCCAAGCCTATATTGACAAAAAATTGTTGAATTATTAAAAATGTTTTTTGCGAGGTTATTATGAAGTTTACAAAAATGCAGGGCTGTGGAAATGATTATGTCTATGTAGACTGCACTCAGGAGGATCTACCTGATGCCAGTGCTCTTGCCGTAAAGCTTTCTGACAGACATTTTGGAATTGGCAGCGACGGTCTTATTCTTATAAAAAAGGGACATGCCGCAGATTTTGAAATGGAAATGTACAATGCAGACGGAAGCCGAAGTCAGATGTGTGGAAACGGCATACGCTGTGTTGCAAAATTTGTGTTTGATAAAGGACTTACAGACAAACGTGAATTTACAATCGAATCCATGGGCGCTGTAAAATATATTAACATAGTAAGCGGAAACCCGGGCGACCAGGTTTGCTGTGCACGTGTTGATATGGGAAAACCAATCTTAGAAGCTGCAAAAATTCCGGTAAAGCTTGACTCAAACGACAAGGTTATAATGCACCCGCTGACCATTGATGGAACTGAATATAAAATAACCTGTGTTTCTATGGGAAATCCTCATGCAGTTGTTTTTATAGACAAAAAGCCTGCAGACTTTCCTGTATGCCAGCTTGGTCCTCATTTTGAAACCGATGCTTTTTTCCCGGAGCGCACAAACACCGAATTTGCTTATGTTGAAAACCGACGCACAATCTGGATGCGTGTCTGGGAGCGTGGTACCGGAGAAACTCTTGCCTGCGGTACGGGAACCTGCGCCACAGTAGTTGCTGCTATCTTAAACGGGCTTGTGGATGCCGGCACACCTATAACCGTTCATCTTGTTGGCGGCGATCTTGAAATTGAATGGAGCGGAAATGAAAACGACAGTGTTTACATGACCGGACCTGCACAAACAGTATTTACAGGAGTAATATAATGAAAATCAATAAGAACTTTTTGGATTTGGAAGAAAGCTATCTTTTTTCTACAGTAAATAAAAAAACACGGGAATTTGCCGCTGCACACCCCGAGGCAGATATAATCAAGCTTTCAATTGGTGATGTAACAAGACCTCTGTGCCCTGTTGTAATTGACGCAATGCACAAGGCAGTTGATGAAATGGCCGATGAAAAAACCTTCAGAGGCTATCCTCCGGAGCAGGGCTATGATTTTGTTCGCCAGAAGATTCTTGAATGGGATTATACAAAGCGCGGTATTGACCTTAAGCTTGATGAAATTTTCCTGTCTGATGGAGCAAAGTCCGACTGCGGAAACATAGGCGACATTTTTGACACAGACAATACTGTTGCTATCTGTGATCCTGTATATCCGGTTTATGTAGACACAAACATAATGAACGGGCGCAAAAATAAAATCATTATACTCCCCTGCTCTGCTCAAAATAATTTTTTACCACAGCTTCCTGAGCCAGATGCCGCTGCCCCGGACATCATCTATCTGTGCTTTCCTAATAATCCTACCGGAACAGTTGCAGACAAGGCTTATCTTAAAAAATGGGTAGATTATGCAAATGAACACAACAGCCTGATTTTGTATGATTCGGCCTACGAAGCCTTTATTACCCAGCCTGATATTCCAAAATCCATTTACGAAATACCGGGCGCAAAAGCCTGTGCCATAGAGCTGCGTTCTTTTTCTAAAACTGCAGGCTTTACCGGTGTACGCTGCGGCTATACAGTAGTTCCTCACGAGCTTGTTTTTGAAGGTGTTGAGCTTAATGCCTTGTGGTTCAGACGTCAAAGTACAAAATTCAACGGCGTTTCATACATTACTCAAAAGGCTGCCGAAGCTGTTTATTCCGAAGAAGGACAAAAGCAGATTCAGGAAAACCTTTCCTACTACCGTGAAAATGCACGCATAATTTTTGAAGGACTTAAAGCTGCCGGTTTTGATGCTTTTGGAGGTACAAATTCGCCTTATGTATGGCTCAAAATACCTCAGGGCTTTACCAGCTGGTCATTTTTTGATGAGCTGCTTGCAAAATGCAATGTAGTTGGAACTCCAGGAAGCGGCTTTGGAAAAATGGGCGAAGGCTATCTGCGTCTTACAGGCTTTGGAAGCCGCGAACGCACAAAAGAAGCTGTAGAAAGAATCAAAAATACCTTTTCTGCAGTAAAGAAGGACTGAAAAATGCCCTAAAATTGGCTGATTTATCAAAAAAATGATAAAAAATCAGCAAAAATTTAAAAAAAATAAAAAAAATATTGACAAATATTTTTTTTAACTGTATAAAAAAACCAACAAACGACAAAGAGGTCGCAGAAACGGTGTTTCTGCGACCTTTTTTGTTTTAAGGTTTGTCGGGAGCATTCCGGGCCTAGTACCTCAAGATTTGGCTCGGAATCTCTCTCTCGACATATAATATCAATCGGCAATGACGCGACGTTCGCTACGCTCACTTAATGAGTTTGCTACGTAAACTCCTAAGCTTGAGCTAAGGCAAAGAATGTTGCGTTTTTTTTTGGCCAGAAAAAATATAAGGAGACAAAAAATGGACGAAGTAACACCAATTTTTGGAGAAAACGTTTTTAATGAGACTGTGATGAAAGCAAGGCTTCCAAAAGAAACCTATAAACAGCTGATGAAAACTATCGAAGGCGGTGAAAAACTTGACGCTTCGGTTGCTACTGTTGTTGCTAATGCAATGAAGGACTGGGCAATCGAAAAGGGTGCAACTCACTACACTCACTGGTTCCAGCCTTTGACAGGTATTACTGCCGAAAAACACGACAGCTTTATTGAACCTGTTGACGGTGGCCGTGTAATCATGGAGTTCAGCGGTAAAGAGCTTGTTCAGGGAGAACCTGATGCTTCAAGCTTCCCAAGCGGCGGTATTCGTGCAACCTTCGAAGCCCGCGGTTATACTGCCTGGGATCCGACCAGCTATGCCTTTATCAAGGACGGAACACTTTGTATTCCAACAGCCTTCTGTTCTTACACCGGTGAAGCTCTGGATAAAAAGACTCCATTGCTCCGCTCTATGCAGGCAATCAGCAAGCAGGCAGTTCGTGTTCTTAAACTGTTCGACGGAAACGACGCAGTTACAAGCGTAAAAACAACTGTTGGACCTGAACAGGAATACTTCCTTGTAGATAAATCTGTTTACGACAAGCGCGAAGACTTGATTTATACAGGCCGTACACTTTACGGTGCTAAGGCTCCAAAGGGACAGGAGCTCGAAGATCATTACTTTGGTATGATTAAACCACGCGTTCAGGAGTTCATGAAGGATTTGAACAAAGAGCTGTGGAAGCTTGGAATTCTTGCAAAAACTGAACATAACGAAGTTGCCCCTGCTCAGCACGAGCTTGCTCCAATCTTCAGCACAACAAACCTTGCCTGTGACCACAACCAGCTCACAATGGAAATGATGCGTAAGGTTGCTGCCCGCCACGGAATGGTATGTCTTTTGCATGAAAAACCATTTGCCGGTGTAAACGGAAGTGGTAAACATAATAACTGGTCTATAAGCACAAACACAGGAAAGAACCTGCTTGACCCTGGTGCTACCCCTGATCAGAATGCACAGTTCCTCCTCTTTCTCTGTGCAATCATCAAGGGTGTTGATGAATACCAGGATCTGCTCCGTATTTCTGTTGCATCTGCCGGTAACGACCATCGTCTTGGAGCAAACGAGGCTCCTCCTGCAATCATTTCTATCTTCCTGGGTGATGAGCTCAGCGAGATTCTGGAATGCATTGAACAGGGCAAGCCTTACGGTAAGCACGAAAAAGAAAAAATGCAGATTGGTGTAACTGTTCTTCCAGACTTCAACAAGGATACAACAGACCGCAACCGTACTTCACCATTTGCATTTACCGGAAACAAGTTTGAGTTCCGTATGCTTGGTTCTAACGAATCAATTGCCTGTGCAAACGTATTCCTGAACACTGTTGTAGCCCAGGAGCTCAGTGAGTTTGCTGATGTTCTTGAAAAGTCAAAGGATTTCAAGGCAGATCTTCATGACCTTATTCTTAAGACTATCAAGGATCACAAGAGAATTATTTTCAACGGAAACGGTTATGATGATTCATGGGTTAAGGAAGCAGAGAAACGCGGACTTTACAACCTTAAGTCTACACCAGAAGCTTTACCACATATTCTTGACGAAAAGAACGTTAAGATTTTCGAAAAGTTTGGTGTTTACAGCAAGGTTGAGCTTACAAGCCGCTTCGAGATTCATAACGAAAACTACTCTAAGATCATCAACATCGAAGCAGAAACCATGCTTGAAATGGCCAAAAAAGACATTCTGCCAACTGCAAGTAAATATGCTAACAAGCTGGCAGAAACAATCGGTCTCAAAAAAGCTGCCTGCGGCGAATGTGATACAACTTACGAAAGCGCAATGCTCAAAAAAGTTAGCTGCCTTACAAGCTGTATCTACAACAAGACAGAAAAGCTTGAGCAGGAGGTTCTGGAAGCAAAGAAAACTGCAGATGCAGGAGACTCCAGCAAGACAGCCTTCTTCTACCGCGAGCATGTTTTTGCAGCAATGAACGAACTGCGCCTTTGCGCCGACGAGCTTGAAACAATCACACCAAAAGAGATGTGGCCGTTCCCAAGCTACGGAGATTTGTTGTTCAGTGTAAGATAAAAAGCGCTCATGCTGACAACCGCTTTCGCGGTTGCAGTATAACGCAAATATACAAGGATGCTTGCGCACCTTGTAAACCAGGTTCGAACTGACACCCCTTGGGTGCAGTTCAACCCATAAAATATAATAATGGCAAAGAAGCCGTAGAAAATTACTTGTATGAGTAATGATTCTACGGCTCTTTTTTTTGTAATTCGGGATTTTCTCATGCCCGGAAAGGAGAAATATTATGAGTGAAGTTTGGAGTGTTTGGTTTTTGATTGGCGCTGCGCTGGTATTCTTTATGCAGTGCGGATTCGCAATGGTTGAAACAGGATTTACAAGGGCAAAAAATGCAGGAAATATTATCATGAAAAACTTGATGGATTTCTGTATCGGAACCCCTATGTTCATGCTGCTTGGCTTTGGCTTGATGATGAGCGAAAACTATTTCTTTGGTTTTATAGGTAAACCAAATCTGCAGCTGTTCACAAACTTTGCAGAGCTTGACTGGTCAAGCTTTGTATTCAACTTAGTATTCTGTGCCACAGCCGCAACAATCGTTTCCGGTTCAATGGCAGAGCGTACAAAGTTCAGCGCATACTGTATTTATTCTGCAGTAATTTCTGCAGTTGTATATCCTATCGAAGCAGGATGGGTTTGGAACAGTCAGGGTTGGCTTGTTCAGCTTGGTTTCGTTGACTTTGCCGGAGGTGCTGCAATCCACTCAGTTGGTGGTACTGCTGCCTTGATTGGTGCTATTTTCCTTGGCCCACGTATCGGAAAGTATGACCGCGACGAAAACGGAAAGGTAACAAAGGTACATGCTATTCCTGGTCACTCTTTGACACTTGGTGCACTTGGTACATTCATCCTCTGGTTCGGATGGTACGGCTTCAACGGTGCTGCCTGTACACAGCTTCTTGGAGTTGGAGGTCTTGCTGCAGTATTCACAACAACAACAATTGCTCCTGCAGTTGCATGTTGTACAACAATGATCTTTACATGGGTAAAAAACGGTAAGCCTGATGTTTCCATGACACTCAACGCTTCGCTTGCAGGTCTTGTTGCAATTACACCAACTTGTGCTACAGTAGACGCACTTGGTGCAAGCATAATCGGTATTGTTGCAGGTATTATAGTTGTAATCGTTGTAGAGTTCCTTGACCTTAAGCTCCACATTGATGACCCGGTTGGTGCAGTTGCAGTTCACCTTGCAAACGGTATCTGGGGTACTTTGAGCGACGGTTTATTCAACGTTGAAAGCGGTTTGTTCTACGGCGGCGGTTTTCATCACCTTGGCATTCAGGCTCTGGGTGAAGTTTCAATTGTTGCCTGGACAACAGTTTGTATGATCATCACCTTTACCTTGATTAAGAAGCTCCACGGTTTGCGTGCCAGCCGCGAAGAAGAAATTGTCGGACTTGATAAGCTTGAGCACGGAATTGATTCAAGCTACGCAGGCTTTATCATGGCTCCACAGGTTCTTGGTGGTGCTGCTGCCGGCGATGCCGATGGTACAGTTCCGGTTGAAAAGGCAGTTCCAGTTGCCAAGGCTACTTCTCGCCCGGATGCAAAGTTCCACATGGTTTCTATCATTACCCGCCAGAGCAAGTTCGACGAGCTCAAGGCTGCCATGAACGACATCAACGTAACAGGTATGACAGTTACAAACGTACTTGGCTGCGGTGTTCAGCATGGAAACACCCAGAAGTATCGTGGTGTTGAAATGGATATGACATTACTGCCAAAGATTAAGGTAGACATCGTTGTAAGCGAAGTTCCTGTAGACCTTGTTGTTACAGCCGCCAAGGAAGTTCTTTACACCGGCCACATCGGCGATGGAAAGATTTTCGTATACGATGTTCAGAATGTTGTTAAGGTTCGTACCGGCGAAGAAGGTTACGAAGCCCTTCAGGACTAAATAATACCCGGGGTCCCTGAGCTTGTCGAAGGGCCCTGTAATAAAGCGGGTCCCCTGAAATGAGATGGGGTCCCTGAGGCTCTCGAAGGGGGGAAAGCCTTCCCCCTGGCCTCAGCCCGTGCGGCCGTAGGGAGGGGCTCCTCTCTCTTACTTGGATAACAAAAAATTACTACAGTTATTTAAAAATCAATGTTATATTTAACGTATGCAATATAGAAACGACAAACACGGAGAGCCGATTTCTCTTTTAGGCTTTGGCTGCATGCGCTTTACAACTAACATGGGCGCAATTGATATTGATAAGGCAGAAAAAGAAATCCTGGAGGCTTACAATGCCGGGGTGAATTATTTTGATACTGCCTACATGTATTCTGGCAGCGAGGCGGCTCTTGGCACAATTTTCAAACGCAACAATATGCGCGAAAAGGTTAAGATTGCAACAAAGCTTCCACAGTATCTTGTAAAGACCTCTGCGGCGATCGACCGCTATTTTAATGAAGAGCTTTCGCGCCTGCAGACTGATTACATCGATTATTATTTCATGCATTTTTTGACAGACCTTGCGGCCTGGGAAAATCTTAAAAAGCTTGGCATTCTTGAATGGATTGAAGAAAAGAAAAAATCCGGTGCAATCCGCAATATCGGTTTTTCGTTTCACGGCAGCACAGAAATCTTTTTGAAAATCCTTAATGATTACGACTGGGATATCTGTCTTGTTCAATATAATTACCTTGATGAATTTGCTCAGGCAGGTCGTCGCGGTGTTGAAGAAGCCCATAAAAAGGGAATTCCTGTTTTGATTATGGAGCCCTTACGCGGCGGTAAGCTCGTTGATCTGCTTCCGGAAACTGCAAAGAAAATGATAAAGGAAAATCCTCGCGGCTGGTCTGCGGCTGAATGGTCGTTCAGATGGCTGTTTAATCAGGAGGCGGTAACCTGCGTTTTGAGCGGCATGAATTCTATTCAGATGATTCAGGAAAACTGTCGTGTCGCAAGCGAGGCAAAGGCCGGCGACTTTACAAAAGAGGATTTTGAATTCATCGACAAAATCAAAAATGAAATTAATGCAAAGCTCAAGGTAAACTGTACTGCCTGCCGTTACTGCCTGCCCTGCCCTAAAAATGTTGATATTCCTGCAATTTTCCGCTGCTACAACGAAATGTATTCAGAAGGAAAAATGTCGGGCCGCTTTGAATTTGCCCAGACTGTAGGCTTACGAAAACAGAATGCAATGGCAAGCCAGTGTATAAACTGCGGAAAATGCGAAACCCATTGCCCACAAAAAATACCTATCCGCCAGGAGCTTAAAAAGGCAGACAAGGCTTTGCGTCCGTGGTATTACAAAATTGGAATTGCAGTTGCCAAGGCGTTTATTCTTAAAAAATAGTGCCCCGGAAAACCTGAAGCAAATATGCACCGACAAGTCCTGCAGCCATATACGGAATAAACGGAAACTTCTGATGCCCTATTTTTCTATTTTCAACAACCAGTGCCAGAACTGTTTCAATTGCAAGGCATACCCATAGCATTAGCGGATGAAGAAAAAGTCCCTGGAAAAAACCGAACCATACATCTGCGGGTCCGAGCTTACCCCTTGTAATTTTGCGGACTAAAAAGTACATTGCACCCAGAATCATACTTGATATGATAAAAATCCACATTTCGTGACGGGCAAAAACAATATGGCAGATGAGCGCACAGAAAATCGAAGCCCACTGAATATACACCCCTACTTCCATGTGTTTGATATCCTGCACGCTAAGGATTATGGAAAAAATGAGGATTATTACCAATGACACGATGTGATAAAGGGTCATGAAGTAATTATATCATAATTGACAAAAAAACATCAAAGGAGTATAACTATTTTAACGGCAAAGAGGTCGTAGATAATATTTCGCGCAAGCGAGGTACTGTCTACGACCTCTTTTTTTATTTCTTTAAGGAGGAAATGGGAACTGTTAATTTTTTGAAATTGGAAGATTCTAAAAAATTGCTCCAAGTATTCGCAATTTTTTTTAACGAATCTTCGATTTACCGCATGAACGATTGCAGGTAGAAACCTAAAATCGATTCGCAGCGGCTCATCGATTTTTTAACGGTTTCTTCGATAAGCGTATGTGTGGTTTCGTAGGTTGTTTCGACTTAAACAGTGGCAGCGCGCCAATTGCAGAGGGTCTTAAGGAAGAGCTTCGTGCGCAGGTTCTGGAGATGTCTAAAAAGATTCGTCATCGCGGTCCGGACTGGAGCGGCGTTTATACCGGCAATAATGCAATTTTGAGCCATGAACGTCTTTCTATCGTTGACCCGTTGAGCGGTAAGCAGCCACTCGTCAGCGATGATGAAAAAATCATTCTTGCAGCAAACGGCGAAATCTACAATCACAAGGAAATACGTGCCAAGTTTGAAGGCTCTTATAAGTTCCGCACAGGCAGCGACTGTGAAGTTATTATTCCTCTTTATAAAAAATACCGCGAGTCCGGCGACTTTACAAAAATGATTGAAGAGCTTTCGGGTATTTTTGCATTTGCACTTTACGACAGCGAAAACGATGTTTACCTTATTGCCCGCGACGAAATTGGTGTAATTCCGTTGTATCAGGGCTGGGACAAGGCAGGCCGCTATTATGTTGCAAGCGAGCTCAAGGCTCTTGAAGGCGACTGCCAGACTATTGAAGAGTTCCCGAATGGATGTTTCCTCTATTCCGGCCCTTCGACAAGCTCAGGGACCGCAGGGACCGCGGGCGATGGAAAGCCTGTACGCTGGTACAAGCGTGAATGGGAAACCTACGATGCTGTTAAAAATGCACCAAAGGCAACTGACGAAAAGGGCGAGGTTATCAACCCTAGCGTAATCGAAAAGGTTCGCAACGGCCTTGAAGCCGCAGTCAAAGCCCAGCTGATGTCAGATGTTCCATACGGCGTACTTCTTAGCGGAGGCCTTGACTCCTCTATCATTGCAGCTGTTACACAAAAATACAGCAAAAAGCGTATTGAAACAGACAGCAAGGAAGCAGCCTGGTGGCCGCAGCTCCACAGCTTTGCAGTTGGACTCGAAGGTTCACCGGATCTTATTGCAGCAAAAAAAGCCGCAGACTATATCGGCACTGTTCATCACGAGGTTCACTTTACAATTCAAGAGGCTCTGGATGCCCTGCCTGATGTAATCTACCACATCGAAACTTACGACATTACAACAGTCCGTGCCTCAACTCCAATGTACCTGCTTGCCCGTGTTATCAAATCAATGGGAATCAAAATGGTTCTTTCGGGCGAAGGAAGTGACGAGCTTTTTGGCGGCTACCTTTATTTCCACAAGGCACCAAACGCTCAGGAATTCCACGAAGAGCTTGTGCGCAAAATGAGCAAGCTCCATCTTTATGACTGCCTCCGTGCAAACAAATCGCTCATGGCCTGGGGTGTAGAAGGCCGCGTTCCTTTCCTTGATAAAGACTTTATTGATATTGCCATGGGGTTAAACCCAAGCGACAAAATGAATATCAAACTTGAGGGCCCTTCGAGTGCCTCAGGGACCCCGAAACAGCGCATGGAAAAATGGATCCTTCGCAAGGCCTTTGAAGACCTGCTCCCTGCCGATATCTGCTGGCGTCAGAAGGAACAGTTCAGTGACGGCGTAGGCGACAGCTGGATTGATACCCTCAAAAAAATGACAGAAGAAAAGGTAAGCGATGCAGAGTTTGCCCGCCGAGAAAACCGCTTCCCGGTAAACCCTCCAAAAACAAAAGAGGAATACTATTACCGCGAAATCTACAGCCGCCTTTTCCCAAGCGACAGTGCCGCCCGCTGTGTTCCTCACGAAGCCGGAGTTGCCTGTTCAACTGCAAAGGCTCTGGAATGGGATGCAGCCTGGAAAAACATGGATGAACCTTCGGGAAGAGCAATAAACGGAGTACATGAAAATGCTTACTGATAAAGCCGAAGCTCAAACCAAAGCTTCCAAAGGAACAATTGTAGTTCTCGGCTCAGGCCCTATTCGTATTGGTCAGGGAATTGAATTTGACTATGCAAGCGTTCAATGCGTACACGCACTTAAACGTCAGGGCTATGAGGTTGCCATAATAAACAACAACCCCGAAACAGTTAGTACCGACTTTGACACTGCAGACCGTCTTTACTTTGAACCGCTCACACCACCCGATGTAATGAATGTACTGGAGGTAGAAAAGCCTCTTGGTGTAGTAGTTGCCTTTGGTGGAGGAACCGCAATCAAGCTGGCAAAATATCTGGACAGTCAGGGAGTGCGTATTCTTGGAACCAGTGCAGATGCCATAGACCTTGCCGAAGACCGCGAGCGCTTTGAAGAGCTGTGCGATCGACTTGGCATAAAGCGTCCTCAGGGACTTACAGTTTTTACCGAAGTAGAAGCCCTTGAAGCAGCCGCACGACTCTCCTACCCTGTTCTGCTAAGACCAAGCTACGTACTTGGCGGCCAAAATATGATAATTGCCCGTAACAGTGCCGACGTAAAGGAATACATGAAAATCATCCTTCGTCAGGGAATAGAAAACCCTGTACTCATAGACAAATACATGGAAGGAACCGAGCTTGAAGTAGACTGCATCTGCGACGGCCAGAACGTGCTTATTCCTGGAATCATGGAGCATGTAGAACGCACGGGCATTCACTCAGGAGACTCAATCGCCGTGTATCCGGGCTGCTTTACTCCACAAATCGAAGAAAAAATCGTTAAGCAGTCTACCGATCTTGCACTTGCGCTTGGAACCCAGGGGCTTGTAAACATTCAGTATCTTATTTATAACAACGACCTTTATATCATCGAAGCAAATCCTCGTTCCAGCCGTACAGTTCCATATCTTAGCAAGGTAAGCGGTGTTCCAATGATAGACCTTGCAACCCGTGCCATGCTTGGAGAAAAGGTAAGCTCCATGGGCTACGGCACAGGCCTTTACCGCAAGCCGGAATATTTTGCAGTAAAGGTTCCTGTATTCAGCTTTGAAAAGCTCATGGATGTAGACACACATCTTGGTCCGGAAATGAAATCCACCGGCGAAGTTCTTGGAATTGCCCCTACCCGTGATGAAGCACTTTTTAAAGGCATGGTAGCAGCCGGCTGGAAAATGATAAAACAGGGAGGAATCCTTTTTTCTGTCCGCGATTCCGATCTGCCCGAGCTTCCACCGCTTGCAAAGAAATTCTCAGACCTTGGCTTTACACTTTATGCAACAACCGGCAATGCCGCAACAATTGAACGCAGCGGCCTTAATGTAATTCATGTTGCCAAGGTACACGAAAACTACAACGACAATGTAATGACCCTGCTCGAAAGCGGAAAGGTTTGTTATGTCGTTTCAACCTCTGCAAAAGGCCGCGACCCTGTTGCAGAAAGCGTAAAGCTTCGTCGCCTTGCAGTAGAACGTGATATAGACTGCATTACAGCTATTGATACCGCAAATGTTCTTGCCGACTGTCTTGCTAGCCCGTATACAATTGATAACGTAAGTCTGGTAGATATTAATCATGACATATACAAGGGAGGAAACAAATGAGTAAATTTATTTTCGTAACAGGAGGAGTTGTTAGTGGCCTTGGAAAAGGTATTACTGCTGCCTCTCTCGGACGTCTTTTAAAATGCCGTGGATTAAAAATTGCTTCACAAAAGCTGGATCCTTACATGAACGTTGACCCCGGCACCATGAGCCCGTTCCAGCACGGAGAAGTATTTGTTACCGATGATGGAGCAGAAACCGACCTGGACCTTGGACACTACGAACGCTTTATTGACGAAAATCTTACCAAATACTCAAACCTCACCAGTGGTCGTGTTTACTGGAACGTACTCAACAAGGAACGCAACGGCGACTACCTTGGCGAAACAGTTCAGATTATCCCGCACGTAACAAACGAAATCAAGGAATTCATAAAAAAGAATGCAGAGGTAAGCGGTGCAGACGTTAGCATCGTAGAAATCGGTGGTACAATCGGAGATATCGAAAGTCAGCCTTTCTTAGAGGCAATTCGTCAGCTTGCACTTGATGTAGGCCGCCGCAACTGTCTTTTTATTCATGTGTGTCTTGTACCTTACATCAGTGGTTCAGATGAATTTAAATCCAAGCCGACCCAGCACTCTGTAAAGGAGCTCATGGCTGTTGGAATACATCCGGATATAATTGTTGCCCGCTGCGACAAAAACATTCCTATAGAAATCCGCAAAAAAATCAGTCTTTTCTGTAACGTAAGCGAAGACTGCGTAATAAACAATACAACCTGCAAGAGTCTTTATGAAGTTCCTCTTATGCTGCACGACCAGAACATGGATGAGGTTGTATGCCGCGACCTGGGCCTTGAAACAAAAAAAGACAGCAAGTCTCTTTCAGACTGGTCCAAAATGGTAGATACAATTCACAGCCGCAGTGGAGAGCTCACCGTTGCACTGGTTGGAAAATATACCAAGCTTCACGACTCCTATCTTAGTATTGTAGAGTCTCTTAACCACGCTTCCTTTGTAATAGGCAAAAATATCAAAATTAAATGGGTAGACAGCGATACAGTAACAGATCAGACAGCCCCTCAGGTTTTTGAAGACTGCTCCGGAATCATTCTGCCGGGAGGCTTTGGTCACCGTGGAATAGAAGGAATGATAAGCTCCTGCCGCTATGCACGCACCCACAAGCTGCCCTACTTTGGAATCTGTCTTGGAATGCAGATTGCCGTAATTGAATTTGCAAGAAGCGTTCTGGGCTATGCAGATGCAAACTCCCGTGAATTTGACGAAACCTGTGAGCATCCGGTAATTGACTTGATGAAGGATCAGCAGGGTGTAATTATGGGAGGCACCATGAGACTTGGAAGCTATCCATGCAAGGTAAAGGCAGGTACAATACTGAACAAGGCCTACGGACAGTCAGACATACAGGAGCGCCATCGTCACCGCTACGAATTCAATAACGATTACCGTCAGCAGATGCTCGATGCAGGTCTTACAATAAGCGGAACCTCGCCGGATGATTCACTTGTAGAAGCTGTTGAAATCGAAGGTCAGTTCCACATAGGAGTTCAGTTCCATCCGGAATTCAAGAGCAGACCAAATGCAGCCGGACCATTATTTGTAGAATTCTTGCGCGCCTGCCAAAAGTAATATATATTTAAGAAGAGGTTTTTATGTATACAAAAAACGAAGTTTTAGATTTTGTTCAGGAAGAAGACGTAAAGTTTATCCGCCTTGCTTTTTTTGATGTAAAGGGCAAACAAAAAAACATTTCAATCATGCCGGGAGAGCTGGAGCGTGCCTTTAACGAGGGTATTCCCTTTGATGCTTCGGCAATAGATGGCTTTGAAGGTCCTCAGAATTCTGAATTATATCTTTTGCCAGATCCATCCACACTTGCAATAATTCCGTGGAGACCTGCAACAGGAAAAGTAGTACGCATGTTCTGCAATATCCTTAATCCGGACAGAACTCCTTACGAAAAGGATAGCCGTACTCTTTTGCAGAACGCCTGCACCCAGCTTAAGGAAGAATGCGGAATAGAAATGATGGTTGGAACCGAAGTCGAGTTTTACCTCTTCAAGCTTGACGAAAAAGGAGAACCAACCTCCGAAGCCTTTGATAAAGCCGGTTATATGGACATTGCGCCGGAGGATCATGGAGAAAACATCCGCCGCGAAATCTGCTTTACTCTTGAACAGATGGGCATTACTCCCGAGGCCAGTCACCACGAAGAAGGTCCTGGTCAAAACGAAATAGACTTTCATTATTCCGATGCGCTTACTGCTGCAGACAATGTTGCAACATTTAAATGGATTGTAAATACAAAGGCAGCAAGTAACGGACTGTATGCAGACTTCTCACCAAAGCCAATTCCTGGTCAGGCTGGTAACGGAATGCACATAAATATTTCTTACCGTGGCGGAGCGGATAATCTTCTGCCATATATGCTTGGAGGAATCCTTTCCCACATAGAAGAAATTACCTATTTCCTTAATCCAGTTGAAAATTCTTATAACCGTCTTGGCTCTTCCAAGGCACCGGAATATATTTCCTGGGGAAAAGAAAACCGCTCTACCCTTATACGATTACCTTCTGCAAAAAATGAACAGAGGCTTGAGCTTCGTTCTCCGGATCCTTTATGTAATCCGTATATTGCACTTACCCTGCTTATTAATGCTGCCATTGAAGGTATAAAAAATAAAAAGGAACCTCCGGCAGAAGTAAAGGAAAATCTTTTTGACGAAACAATTGCTAAGAGCTGCAACCTTAAGACTCTTCCTAAATCGCTTACAGAAGCAAAAAAGCTTGCTCTTAACAGCAGCTTTGTACAATCTGTTCTAGGAGCACTTTTAAAATAAATGGATGCAGATAGTCACAGCGTTCTGCTGGTTAGCCGCGACAGTAAGATAATTTCTCAAATCTCAGGCTTTCTTATGGCCCCGCTTTTCGAGCTCACTACCACAAGTGACTTTAACGAAGCGCGCCGCCTTGCCACAGAACGAACCTACAATATAATAATTGCAGATTCCGGTGACGGCTATGATACAGAATTTGCAATTAATGTAGCAGATTCCTACTCCACTATACTTCTTCTAGTTCCAAACGAACACTTTGACGAGATTTCTTATCGTGTAGAAGGCTACGGTATTCTTACAATAACAAAGCCCTTTGAACCGTTCTATCTTTACAATATGCTAAAGGTTGCAATTGCCGTTCAGTACAAGGTGCAGATTCTTTCCAGCCAGACCGTAAAGCTCAAGAATAAAATGGAAGAAATACGACTTGTAAACCGTGCCAAGCTTCTTTTAATTCAAAACCTGAGGATGACAGAAGCCGAGGCTCACAGATATCTTGAAAAAGAGGCTATGGACCGTGGACTTAAGCGAACAGCCCTTGCCGAAGAAGTTATCAAAACCTACCAGTCGTCTACTTGAATTTAATCATAAAATTCTATAAAATATTTATCGTGTCTTCGGAATTTCCGGGCAACAGGAGGTGACATTTAATATGGCTACTATCATGGTTGATGATTCAGAAAACCTTGAAAAAGCAATCAAACGCTTTAAGCGCATGGTTGAAAAAGAAGGAATCATCCGCGAATACAAAAAGCGCGAATACTTCGAAAAGCCTTCTGCAACTCTTCATCAGAAGAAGACAACTCTTGAACGCAAGCTTTTGAACAAGAGACGTAAGACAGAAAAAAAGGATTACTAATCCTTTTTTAAGAAGGAGTGGCCGGGCCACTCCTTTTATTTTTTTAAATGTACGGTACTAAGAGTGCCTTCCCTGTCAAGCACCATAAAGTCAATAACTTCATCCTTGTGAACACCAAAGTCCTGATCCGGTTCATCCAGAAGCTGACCGTACAGACAGCCCTCCCCGTATTTACAGGCCCTTACAAAAACACGTTCCTGTTCCAGTCCTTTTGCCAGAAGCAGAACCTCAATATCATCCGGGAAAAACGGTTTTCTAAAGCCGTCTAGCTCTGTTATATTACGCATTTTGATTGCATCATCAAGACCGTATTCATACTGCTTTACTATCTGGCTTACATAGGCCTCATAGGTGTTTACATCGGCATTAATAAAATCGGATTTTAAGCACAAGGCTGTAGGAATGGAAGCAGCACGTAAAATTACACAGGCAGCTTTATTTTCTTTACTTACAAAAATATTGTCAGCACGGATATGAGCCGCAGCAATTACATAAAACGAAAGCCCTTCTCCATGATCTATAAAGCACAAAGCCAGCACCCCATCGTTACGCGGATCAACCGCAAAGCCGGCCTTACGCAGAACCTCCATTTTTTCCGGGCACCGCACGTAAACTATGCTGTTGCATATATCATGCCAGTCTGCTTTTTCAAGAGACTCAAGAAATGCTTCAAGATTGTTTTGCTGTGAATTGTCTGTATTCATTTGCCCACCCCCTGCAAACAAAAAAGGAGCTGTCACAAAATATTGACAACTCCTTTTGAAAATGCTTCCCGTGCTTGGCACGGGAATAACAACGGATTTATTATCCCTTTACAGAACCCATTGCAACACCGGCAACGATGTACTTAGAAAGGATAAAGTATACGATGATAAGTGGCAAAGCTGTAAGAGTAAGTGCTACGTAAATAGAACCGTGCTCACGCTTGTAAATATCACCATTAAGCTGTGAAATCATGATAGGAAGAGTAAAATGCTCTTTCTGTGTAAGTACAACCGATGGAATGAAGAGGTTGTTCCAGCTAGTTACAAAGGTAAAGATTGCCTGTGTAGCAATAGCAGGCTTCATGATTGGAAGTACAATTACATTGAAGGTATAGAATTCCTTTGAACCGTCAATACGTGCAGATTCTACCAGAGAAGGATGTACCGAAGGCTTCATATACTGTCGCATAAAGAATACCATGGCCGGCGAAGCAATAGCCGGAAGAATAAGTACAAACAGCTTATTTACAAGTCCTACCTTATAAATCATCTGGTAAAAACCAATTACAGTAAGGGTTGCAGGAATCATCATAACTGCCATGATAAAGGCAAAGAAGGCCTTCTTAAGCTTCCATTCATACATTACAAGACCATAGGCTGTAAGTGTAGAAAAGTAAAGTGTAAGAATTGTTACACCAACAGAAACTATGAAGGAGTTCATAAAACCAATACCGGCATTGAAAGTACCATTATCAAGAATCTTGATGTTATTGAAAAAGTACTTTGAAGGAATGAGCGAAATGGCATGCTGCTGAATCTGGTTTGTAGAGCGAGTAGAGTTTATAATCATAATTATAAAAGGCCATAAGCTCAAAATTGCAAGTATAATACAAACAATCAGAACAAGTGTTTTAAATATTGAAACTGTCTTATTATTATTAGCCATTTTACTTTATCTCCTTTTGACCTTTTGCAGCAAGTTTTTCTGCCTTATAAGCAAGCTTTCTTTCTTTAGCTTCCTTCTTGCGCATCTTTTCAAGGGCAACTTCGTCCTTATCACGCATTATAAAGAAGATAATTGCAGAACAAATTACGATGATAATAAAGAGGATCATACTCATAGCAGAAGCTCTTGCGTACAAGTGAGTTCCACGGAAGGCAATACGGTTAATAAGTACAGCAACAGTAAGAGTTGCATCATCCGGACCACTGTTTGGAACAAAGAGGTTTGGAATATCGAACATGTTCAAACCACCGATCAAGCTCTGAATAAGAGTAAAGAGCATGATTGTGCGGATGCTTGGAATAGTGATTTTCCAGAATACCTGCCAGCCGTTAGCACCGTCAATATCTGCAGCTTCAAAAATCTCGGTATCAATACCAAGTACACCGGAAATAATGATAATCATTGTATATCCGTACCACATCCAGGTCTGGATAAACATGATAATTCCCTGTGCAATTGACTTATTCTGCAGGAAGTATATTGATTCGTTGGTAATGTGCAGGGACTTAAGCAAATCATTTACAGGTCCCATTGGGAAACCAAAGAGGTTCTGGAACAAAATAGCTACAGTAGCAGCTGTAATGATATTTGGCATATAGAAAAGCACTTTAAATGCGCCCTGTCCAGGAATCCTAACACGACGATTAGTAAACCAGGCAGCAAGCAAAAGTGCCAGAATCATCTGTGGAATAAAGTTACAAACCCAAATCTTTACAGTATTTGCAAAGGCAATACGGAAGGTTCCCATTTCGAATACCTTTTTGTAATTATCAAAAAGCTTATTAAATGCAAGGAACTTCCAGGTTTTTGCCATACCCTTAAGGTTTGTAAAACCAATAATTGCAGTATAAATTGTTGGATAAAAATGAAAGATTAAATATGCAACAATAAAAGGAATGCTGAATATGTAACCATACTTAGCGTAACTGATTTTTTTCCTTTTTGCTATAGTGGACACCAGCTGTGTTTCTGTTGTGGCAGAAGCACCGGCTTCTCCTTTTTTCTTCATGTTGGTCACCCCAATACAAAAAATTAAAAAATAAAAACTTTTTTTATAACTGCACAAACGTGCAAGTACAAAACAGGGCTGTCTTTCAACAGCCCTGCATGTTATTTACGAATGCTTAACAAAACAATTAGTTAGCGCTTTCGATTTCGAGTTCGTCAAGTACCTTCTTCTTGAAGTCTTTGATAGCGTCAGCTTTAGACTTCTGTCCAGTTACGTATGAGCGAACAGCGTCACGATAGTAGCTGTTGATTGTTTCATCGTATTCTGTAAGGTTCTTACCAGAAGCATACTTTCCAGCTGGTACGAAGTAGTCGAACATATCCTGACCCTTAAGGAAGTCAAGCTTACCGTTAGACTTAGCCATTACTACAGAAGAAGAAACAGCATCCTTTGTGTTTACAGTTGGATCATCACCCTTGTTGTATGTGTAGCAGTATGTACCGTTAGCCCAAGAGTAGAGGAGACCAGAGTTAGAAGAATCGAGAGTAATCCACTGAATGATGTCAGCGATGATTGCCTTCTTTTCCTTGTTAGCAGCAGCCTTCTTTGTAGCGAGTACCCATGTACCACCCCAGAAGAATCCTACTGGAGAGTCAGTAACAGCCCAATCACCGTATGTGTCTTTAGCATTTCCAGCCATTACATAGTTGATGAGCCAAGCTGGTCCGAAGAAACCAAGAACTGGTTTTTCTCCGAGTTCAGCCATATCAGCATACCAAGCGTCTGTCCAGTCCTGTGTCTTGTTAGACCAACCGTTGTCCCAGAGGTTCTTTGATACATCGAAGAAAGCTTCACGAGCTGGGTCGATGTAGAGTTCATCATCATCGTTGATCCAACCCTTAGCAGAAGAGTTTTCAATAGCGTGCCATACGTCACCGTCACCAGAAACGATAGCTACATTCTTGTCAGCACACTTCTTAGCAGCTTCCCAGAACTTTGTCCAAGACTGTGTACCACCACCAATAGCAGCGCTTACAGCTTTTGGATCATCTGAACCGAATACTGTCTTAGCAACAGTGCGGTTGTAGATGAAAGCACCACCAGTAGCCTGATATCCGAGACCTACAATCTGACCTTTCTGGTTCTTACCGATATCAATTGTATATTCAGCGATACCAGCATCTTTAACGAGCTTGTCTACCTTAATACCAAGATCTTTCTTGTATTCAGCAGAGTTGTCAGAGGCAGAACCCTTTGTATACTTCTGAACGAAAGCTGATTCAGCAGCAAACATATCTACCAAACCGTTAGCCATAGCAGCATCGAGTACTGGCTGATATTCACCGTTAGTTGTAGCAGTGATGTTTACCTTAAGATCTACGTTTGGATACTTAGCCTTAACGTATTTCTCAACCATACCAGGAACCTCATTTGTGAATGCATAGAGGTTAATGGTTACTTTGCCGTCTTTCTTAGCAGCACCGAACATAGATGCAGCTACCAAAAGAGCGCACATAACTGAAAGAATTTTTTTCATTTTCCTTTCCTCTTTTTATAAGTTTTTTTTAACTAGGGAAAACTCCCTATTTATATACATTGTAAACCATAAGCCTGAAATTTGCAAAAAAAAAATGATAAATTTCTCATAAATTTTCGACTGTTAAACGATTAACTTTTGAAATTTCTGAGAAAATTCTTAGAAAAGGAATCTACAAAGCTGCAAGCTGCTTGTTCAACAGCTCTGTTGCCTGCTTTGGATTGGCTTTTCCCTGGCTCATTTTCATAACCTGACCCATAAGCCAGCCTACTACATTGGTTTTTCCGCCCTTATAATCTTCTACAGCCTTAGGATTTGCAGCAATTACGTCCTGTACAAGCTTTTCGATTGCACCGGCGTCGCTTACAACCTCCATACCCTTCTCTTTTATGATGTCAGAAGGCATTTTGTTAGAGGCAAGCATCTCGGCAAATACTTCCTTACCCTGCTTTGAAGTAATTTTCTGATCTTCAAGAGCATCGGCAAGCTGTGCAATATGTGCCGGTGTTATAGAAACATCATTAATAGTCTGTTTTTTCTCATTCAAAACTGCAAGCAGCTCTGCAAGAATAAGGTTTACGGCACGCTTAGGATTCTTTGACTGTTTAGCAGCCTCTTCAAAGAACATAGCAAGGTCCTTAGAGCTTGTAATGGTTTCTACGTCAAAGTCGCTCATTCCGTACTGAGCCTTGTAGCGTACGCGTTTAGCTTCAGGAAGTTCACCAACAGCTTCTTTAGCAGCAGCAATAAGCTCTTCGCTTACAGTAAACGGCTTGATATCAGGTTCAACAACAAAGCGGTAATCAACAAAAGAGTTCTTAGTACGCTGAACAACAGTCTGTCCCTTGTCTTCGTCCCAACCCATAGTAACCTTAAAACCAGGATTAAATTCCTGTCTGTCTTCCTGGAACTCCTTAAGCTGACGCTGGGCTTCGTAAGTACAGGCATCCTTAATCTTCTGGAAAGAGTTCAAGTTCTTGATTTCCGAAATTGGAGTGTGCCAGAGCTTTCCGTCTTCCCAAACATTGAGGTTGATATTGGCATCACAGCGCATGTTACCTTCTTCAAGGTTACCGTTAGTTACTTTTACATAACGAAGAATTTCCTGAACAGTCTGCATAAAGAGGGCTGCTTCTTCCGGCGACGTCATATCAGGCTTAGTTACAATTTCTATAAGAGGAGTACCACAGCGGTTGTAGTCAATATAAGAGTGTGCACCCTGAAGGTGGAGAGACTTACCTACGTCCTCTTCAAGGTGGATTCTTTCTACGCGAACACGGCGGTATTTTCCATCGATAATACAGTCATCGCCCTTGAAGTTCTTTTCGCGGCACTTAGCACCACCCGGCTGTTCATCCTTTGGATAGTGAGTAAGCGGAAGGTCAACATAACCGTCTGTACAAAGCGGAATATCATACTGAGTAATCTGATATCCCTTTGCAAGGTCAGGATAAAAATAATGCTTGCGGTCAAATTTTGTATAGCGTGCAATGTTACAGTTCAAAGCCTGTCCTGCAACTGCACCAAGCTCTACATAGCCCTTAGAAATGCGCGGCATCGCACCAGGAAGTCCAAGACAAACAGGACAAACACGAGTGTCAGGCATTCCGCCGTATCTATTTTCACAGGCACAAAAAGCCTTAGTCTTAGTCAAAAGCTGTGTATGAATTTCGCAACCAATTACAATTTCCCACTTATCAATCATTTGATGACCTCTTTTTTTTGTACAATGCGTGTATTATATAGAAAATAACGTGAATAGTAAACTCATCGTCATTGCGAGGAGCAAAGCGACGCGGCAATCCACAGACAAGAAGGCATTCTCATATGTGGATTGCCGCGCTGCGCTCGCAATGACGTAATATCAGGATTCCCACTTAGTATACTTATCACACTCAAGAATCTTCTTTGCATTAGCCACGCGTTCAACAGTCGGGCTGTCCAGATCCTTAAGAGGATAATCAATGCCAAGGTCTTTGTATTTCATAGCACCTAGACCATGATATGGAAGAATCTCTACACGTTCTACATTACTGAGTGTGCGGATAAAATCGCGTGTCTGAGTAAGATATTCATCGTTATCTGTAATACCAGGAACAAGCACGTGGCGGATCCAGATTGGCTTTTTAATTTCATCAAGATATGCAAACATTTCACGGATATTTTTTCCGCTCTGGCCGGTGAGCTTTATGTGTTCTTCTTCGTTTATGTGTTTGATGTCCATAAGAAGAAGGTCTGTTACTTCCATAAGCTTTTTGAATTTTTCAAACCACTCACCTTCTTTTGTAAAGGTTGCACCAGAGGTATCTATACAGGTATTAATTCCGCGCTTTTTACATTCCGTCAGGAGCTCAATCAAAAAGTCCAGCTGGAACAAAGGTTCGCCGCCGCTAACTGTAATGCCGCCCTTTTTACCCCAGTAAGCACGACAGGTTTCTGCTTCGGCAAGGAGCTCTTCTACAGTGTACTGCTTTCCGTCTGTCATCTTCCAGGTATCGGGATTGTGGCAGTAAAGACAGCGCAAAGGACAGCCTGCAAAAAATATAATAAAACGACTTCCAGGACCGTCTGCGCATCCAAAACTTTCTAACTGGTGGATATAACCTTTCATATAAAACCTCTTCTTGTTATTTTCTAATTATACAGTAATTGACTCTTAGACGCTAGTTGTAAGTAATTATTCTGATTACGTGCATTTCAAGAAATATGGTCAAAAATGCACGTAATGAATTACATGATCTTTTGTGACTTACGTGCAAATTTCTCACTTTGTCTCAAAACGCACGTAAACTTTTTCATGGATTTCTTTTTGCTTACGTGCATAATTCTTGTTTTGCATCAAACGCACGTAAACAAAAACATGTTAATAAAATGGACTACGTGCAATTCTCTCCAAAACAAAAAAACGCACGTAACTAAAAAAAATATCCAGGTTTACCCTACGTGCAAATTACGATTTCCAGGCAATATGCACGTAAAAGATAAAAAAAACTTCTTCTAATTACATGCAAATTTTCATATTAAACCAGATTGCACGTAATTACACTCTCAATTCCCATTCTTTAGGCTCCGGGACTTCAAACTTCATTGTTTCATGCGTAAACGGATGAGTAAACTCCAGCGAGCAGGCATGCAGACATAAACGGTTGAATGGGTCGTTATGCGCCCGGTGTTCCTTATCACCTGCCAGCGGGTACCCGTAAGCTGCAAGGTGCGCACGTATCTGATTCTTCTTACCTGTATCCAGCGAAAGCTCAAACAAAGCGTAGCGGCTCCCCTGCTTTATGATTTTATAATGTGTCCTTGCCACCGTGGTCCCTGAGGCTCTCGAAGGGCCACCTTCACCATCCCTCTTCACATACCCCACATGATGCTTATTAAACGAAAGGTCATCCTTTATCCACCCTTCATTCGGTTCCGGCAGTGGCGGAAACTTACTGTTAGCCCGTGGTACTTCTGCAAGCGCGTGGTACAACCGTTCAGTAACAATTTTATGACAGCCGTACATAATCTTTTTCTGTGCAGCTTGAGAAAGTGCAAACATCATAACTCCGCTTGTATCACGGT
>JAFZYR010000061.1 GCA_017616165.1 Treponema sp. | reverse complement strand
AAAGCGCTTTCAACTTTGGAAAACCGCCTCGTCACACCAGAGGAAGACTCCGACATTCAGGACTTGATTGAAGCCTACGACTTTGAATATTTATTCTACCAGCAGCTCACCGACGACACCAGCTGGCTCCCGGATTTCAGACGACCACAGCCGTTCAGTAATAAACTGGCAACTCCGGTGTGGCACTGCCAGCATAAAATATAGAAGGAAACCTCAATGCAAAAAGTTATAATCCGACAGGCAATCGCCTCTGACATTCCGCAAATGAACGAGCTTTTCCGCAACGACCTTGGCTACGCAGAATGCACCCTGCAGATTGTACAAAATCAGTTTGCAGGCCTGGACCTCACCCGCGAAGCTGTTTTTGTTGCAGAGTGTGACGGCCGCATAGCAGGCGTAATCCACGTAGAAAAATACAACGTGCTCTACTTTCCCCCAATGGCAAATCTTTTGGGCATTGCAGTTGCATCAGACTTCCGCCGCCAGGGAATAGGCACAACTCTTTTGAAACAAGCAGAAGCCTGGGCCCGTCAGAACGGCATCACATGCATGCGCCTCAACTCCGGCAGCACCCGCACCCAAGCCCACGACTTTTACCGCGCACAAGGATATGCTGACGAAAAGACGCAGCTGAGGTTTATAAAGAATTTTTAAATATATCAAAATTTCCGCAAAAAACTTAAAAATTCTTCATTTTTTTTGCAAAATCCGTGATATAATGTAGTAACTATGCAGAAAAAGAAATTGACTGGCGTTGTAGTGCCGTTGGGCGCTTTATATACTAAGGAAAATCAGGTTATCGGGGAGTTTCCGGATCTCGTACCGTTTGCTTCATTTTGTAAGGAGGCGGGACTCGGGCTCATACAACTCCTCCCTGTAAACGACACTGGTACTCAAAGTTCACCTTACTCAGGGCTTTCGGCCTTTGCGCTTCATCCTATTTATATCCGCATAAACGCAGTGCCTGGATTTGCAGCCCTTTATAAATCAGACGCAAAATTCAAAAAGACATACGACGACTTTACAGCCTCAAATAAATACGCAGGCCGCTACGATTACGACAGCATTTTGAACACTAAAAACGCCCTGCTCAAAATGATTTACGACACAACTCCGGAAGGTAAAACCGGCGAAGCAGGCGACTCCCTCTCCAAATGGATTAAATCTAACTCATGGATCAAAGACTACGCCGTTTATAAAAACCTCAAATGGAACTACATGCAGGCAAGCTGGAAAAGCTGGCACGATGACGACAAGCACAAAACTCCGGAAGAAATCACAAAGCTCTGGAACAAAAAGGCTTTTAAAAAGGAACATCTTTTCTACGCCTGGTGTCAGATGATAGCCGACGAACAGTTCAGCACAGCAGTTAAGACTGTTCACGAAATGGGACTTTTGCTCAAGGGTGACATGCCTATTCTCATGAACGAAGATTCCTGCGACGCATGGGCATACCCTGATGTATTTAATCAGGATCTGCGCGCCGGTGCTCCTGCCGACGGAGACAACCCTACCGGCCAGAACTGGGGATTCCCAACCTACAACTGGAAAAAGCTTAAAGAAGACAATTACTCCTGGTGGAAAAACCGCCTCAAGACTGCCTCTAACTACTACGATGCCTACCGTCTTGACCACATACTTGGATTTTTCAGAATCTGGGCAATTCCTCAGGCAGATTGCAATGCATTAACAGGCCACACAGAGCCTTACGCAAGTTTTAAAATTGATGATCTTTACGAGCTTGGCTTTGACGACGACCGAATCCGCTGGTTGAGCCGTCCTCACATTCCTACACGCGTTGTAGAAGATATAACCTGGAACCGCGAAGTTGCCCATAATGTTTTGAAAGTTCTTTGTACACGCATAAACGAAGAAGAGCTCTGGCTTTTCAATGATAACATCAAGGGTAGCTGCGATATTCTCAACACTGATTTTGGAACCCTTTTGGATAAACAGGCTGCCGACCGTGTTCGCGAAGCCCTTGTAAAATACTGGTCCGACCGAACACTGCTCGAGGTTGCCAAAAATAAGTTTATCCCGCTTTGGACCTACGGGCAGTCAACTTCCTGGGGCACACTCAACGAAGCTGAAAAAGAAGCTCTCACCGAACTCTTCGAAACCTTAGACAAAAAGAACCTCAAGCTCTGGGAAAAACAGGCTGACGAAATATTTACCGCAATTACAAAAAGCGTAAAGATGATTCCGTGCGGCGAAGACTTAGGCGTGGGTATAAAATGCGTGCCTGCCACAATGGAAAAACACTCCATCCTTGGCCTGCGCGTAATCCGCTGGTGCCGCGAATGGAGCCAATCCGACCAGCCGTTTGTTCCTTTTGAAGACTACACTCCTCTTTCTGTTGCAACAACTTCTGTTCACGACTCAAGCACACTCCGCCAGTGGTGGGAAGATGAAAAAGAAAGCGTAAAGGCCTTCATCCTTGCAAATGCGCAGGCTTTTGGTATTGTTGGCGCCGAAGCAGATGCAGGCCCTCTCTTTGCTCCAAAAAAATCCGAGCTAGACGCAAAGGCCACCGAACTTGCAAAGGCCACCTTTACTCCGGAACTTGCCCAGAACATTTTACAGGCAGCCGCCACATCCGCAAGCCAGTGGTTCATTCCGCCGCTCGAAGACTTTCTTTACATGGATAAAACTCTCTGGCTCCCGAACGCTGCCGACGAACGCATAAACATTCCGGGCACAGTCACAGCCTTTAACTGGACCTGGAGAATTCCGTGCGCCGTAGAAGAACTTGCTGCAAACAAAGAGCTCATTCAAAAGATAAAAGCTATAAGCGCAAGATAACAACTCCAGCTTTACTCGCAGACGATTACGCCCAAAGTGTCATTTCTGATTTTAGATTCATCAACACCCGCAGGGAAAGTGTTTCTCTTGTTTATGAAGGTATATTTTCCGGTACTTCCCTGCCAGAGATTGATATAATATTTTGCTTTTGAAGAAGAAAAATTATTTTCGTAGCAGGTAACCTTACTTTTGTCTTCCTTTAAGTTTGAAACTTCAAAAATTGCTTCGTCGGAGGCAGCTGTCCCTCTTGTATCTAAAACAGTATTCTTAGAAATAATGAGGTTTGTTACACGTGACCATTCTACAGAACCATGATTGTAAAGTGCATGAAAACCGTTTGCAAATCTTACTACGCATTTTCCGCAAGCATTTTTTGTGCGTTTAAAACTATTGTCCGAAATTACAACGTTATCTATACAGTATTTCTGCAGGTCGGCGCTGCCAAGACTCAAAATACCGCTTCGTAAAAGCTGATAGTCGTTGTAAACATAAATATCAGTATAAAGCGGATCAATAAAATCATTATTCGAAACATTAATAATGATGGCAGCTTCGTTTATTATGAGGTTAATAAAATTATTTTCAAAAAGGTTATTGGCACAATTTACCATGCCGCAGCCTTCGATCATAAAGCCGCAGCCAATCTGTCTTAATCCGTTATCTATGGCAGATTGACTTGCATTCATATTGAAATTTGATAAATCATATTTTGGAAGACAGTTTGTAAACTTACAGCTGAATACTTCAAAATCCGAAGCATAAAGTGCATATAGACCGATTTCGCACGCAGTAAAAGTAACATTCTGGAATTTTTCTATATAACCGCCCAAAGCACGGATTCCCTGTGAAAAGCCTTCAAACTTACAGTTATAAACAGCAGCAACAGATCCTCCCCATGGTAAAATAATTCCCCAGGTTAAATCGTCTGTATTGTAGTTGGTTGCGTTGAGGAATCTTTGAGGGTCTCCCTTAAGATAGATTCCAAACATATTTACGCTTCCTTTTGTTTTTGTCTTTCCACCTTCTTCATACTGATAAAATGTAAAAAGCGAACCTTTGTCGTCTGTCGTGTAAAAACCGTTGGTCGGTTCGTAAGAGTTTTCGTATGTTTTTGTACAGAGTTTTTCGTTCCAATCCGGGCTTCTTAAATTGATTGAACGGTCAATTGTGATTAAAGAACTTACAGGATAAAATCCGTCTACTATCAGTGTGTCGCCCATGCATTTAAAAACGTCTTCGATAATGTCTTTGTTTTTTATACCGGCAGCCTTTTCGGATGCAGTGTCCGGATTTGCACCAAACCAGGAAAGTTTTACAGTTCTGTTTAATAAGCTTCCGCCAAAGCGCATGTCCTTAAAGCTTACGGGCCCCTCTAAGAAGGTAGAGTTAAAGTTGATTGTTCCGTTTTTAATGCTTCCGTTTTCTGTAAATTTTAATACAGAATCTGCACCTACATTTACAGTTCCGCAGTGTAAATCAAATTCAGAATTTACAATGTAGATATAGTTTGATTCACTAACCTGCGATGAAAAGTCTGCGCCTGCAGAAAGGATTTTATATCCCATAGAAGAATCAGCAGGAGACTTGTCGGTATAAAGTGTATTGTCGTTATCGTCAACTTCAAGCCTGCAGCTTAATAAGCCCGAAAGACATAAACTGATTGTGATTATTGTTACAATTTTTCTATAATTCATTTTTTAGTTCTCCGTAATATTCAGGACAGAAGTAACGCCAGACATTAAAGTTTTATCACCATAATCGTTACCCCAAGCATTGATTTTAAAACTACCCGAGCTTTCCGAAACTACATTAAATATTTTTGTTGCTTCGGAACTGAAGAAAGAGTTTCCTTCAAGATTTAACACGGTTCCATTTGTAGAAGATTTATTGTAAATATCAAAAACTACATCCTCGTAACGAACGTCAATTGTTTTATCAACTTCCATATCATCAGAAACAATGATGTTCTTAAAGTTGATTAAAGCACCACGGTCTCCTATATCACAGAAATAGAAAATCCCAAAGCCCGGGACACTTGTTGCGTTTTGAATATCGCATCTTGCTCCACGAGCCAGCGTACATGCACTAAAGGTAAGATTATTGATTGCAGGTGTTGAAGTTGAAGAAACAGGATTTCCCTGATTATTGACTGCAATGTGGCAGAGGGTTGCACAGTCCATAATACAGTTATGAATTGTTACATTTTCCGCACAGTCATCAATCATCACCTGAATGTAATTAAATTCAAAACGGCAGTTTGTTACATTTACGTTTTTACAGTTATTGAGATACAAGCCTCCACCAATCTTCACAATCTGATCTGCATCTGTTTCTTTTAGCGGAACATTGTCCGGAGAGTTTGCAATGTAGTAAAGATTTTTTTCGTAGAAGTGAAAATTAAGTTCGTTTGAATTTAGACGGCAGCCGCGGATTTCAAAGTCGTTTGTATCTTTTTCCCAGAATCCAAAACGGCAGATACTGAAGTAGGAATTTCTTATGTAGCCGATTGTTCCGCCATTACTTCTTATTCCGTAGGTAAATGCAACAAAGCTTGAATCATGAATCTCTCCTATTTTTCCGCCCTGTTTTACATCAATTCCGCAGCTGCTTACAGGAGCAGAAAGAAGGCTTCCGTTCGAATAACATTTTTCCCAGAGAGAACCACCCATGTAAAGACTTGGATAACCTACGAGAGAAAGTCCCTGTACAGAGATTTCTCCGCCGCTTTCTACTATAAATAAAGAATTGAATGTGTTGCAGTTAAAAAAGCCATATTCCATATTCTGAACAATTCTGTTTGCATAAATACCTTCGCTTCGGTCTGCACCCTTCATAAAAATCTTTTTACTGATTTTTACAGGTTTATTTATAGCATAGATTTTATTTATATTGAGCTGTGTCCCCGATTTTAAACAGTCAAGAATCTCCTGAAAAACAACAGGATCCTGTTTTGGAACAGTGATAGTAGAGTAGGTAAAAGTTGCGCCTGTATCAAAGTTGAACCAGTCCAGATCTACTTCGTCGTTTGCAAGATTTCCCTTGTAACTGCAGGCCGTAAAACTTGGATAACCAGTAAGCTTTGTATTATTAAAAACTACAGTTCCGTTTTTTACGCTGCCGCCTGCAAATTTTAAAACAGAATTTTTTCCGATGTTTACTTCGGCACCGCCTAAATCAAAAGCATCTCTTATTACGTATATCTTTTCTGAGTCGCCCACCTGTGACACAAACGTTTTAGAAGCTGTTAAAATAACTTCATTTTCACCTGATTCGTTGCTGCTGTTCCCGTTCGCACCAGACCCAAAAGATATATTGCATGAACAGAATAATAAAAGCGATAAAACTAATAAACCAATAACTTTTCTCATAATTTCTTTTCTCTACTGTATAATATTTTAGCAATAAACTGCCTCTTCTTCCACACACAAATGATGTTTTTTTGCAAAAGAACATTTTCCATGTTATAATAGAATGTCTAAAAGAGGAATAAAATGCACATTTCATACAACGAATTTCACATTTCAAAAAAGGTCCGCGACCTTTGCAGCTTTGAAGAGGGGCTTTTTGCTTCGAGCGGAAACGTTGTTTTTGCAAACATGAGAAACGTCCGCAACTTTCAGCTGCTTTATAATAATTACATTGATACTGTTACCGGTGACGAAAACAAACGCGTAAGTGCCGGCCAGCTTAATGCAATGGGCCTTATTGATGAAATTCTCCACCATGTGTGCATGCTTTACCGCAGAAACAAGGTTCCGACCTTTATGAAGGACCTGCTTGCCGAGCTGGACAAGCAATTTACTAAAAAAGAAATTGACTCCCTCCTGATTGATTTTATAAACGAGTTCCCGCCTGTTGAAGTTTACAAGGAAAAATGCAGCGCCCGCGAATATCTTACCCGCACAGCACTTGATATAGGAACAAACGAACAGCGCTCCAACCGCGAACAAACACTCGAAGAGCTTGTACTCCTGCATCTTGCAAATGAAAACGCAGCGTTCAAACCGTTCCTGCTGCTCTTTGGCGACACCACGTTAACAAAAAATAAGCTTTACGGCAAAACCTGGACAAGCATTAAAAAATATGCAAAATCACAGCCATCCTTCGGCCCCTTTGACCACGATCTTATAAATCTTCTTAAGGAACCTCAGGCCTTTGCGCCGGACAGCCTTAAGGGACAGCTTGAATATATCCAGAAATACTGGGGCGAATTCCTTGGTGAATGGCTCAAGCGCATCCTTGCCGGAATGGACACAATCAGCGAAGAAGAAAAGGCTGCCTGGCATGGCTTTGGCGGCGGCGACCTTCCTGATATGGCTGCCTACACCTTTGAAAACCTGATGAACGAATACGAGCGCTACAGCCCGGACAGTGACTGGATGCCAAAGGTAATTCTGATTGCAAAAACAGTCCTTGTATGGCTCGACCAGCTTACAAAGCAGTACGGCTACCCTATCACACGCCTTGACCAGATTCCGGACCCTGAACTCGACAAGCTCCGTGATGAAGGCTTTACAGGCTTGTGGCTCATAGGACTTTGGGAGCGCTCTAAGGCAAGCCGCCGCATCAAGCAGATTTGCGGAAACCCTGAAGCCGCAGCCAGTGCCTACTCACTTTATGATTACAACATTGCCCAGAATATCGGTGGCTGGGACGCACTTGCAAACCTGCGCCAGAGACTGTGGCAGCGAGGAATCCGACTTGCTTCTGATATGGTACCTAACCACACAGGTATGGACGGTGACTGGGTAATCAACCGCCCGGACCTTTTTATTCAGCGACGCGACTGCCCGTTCCCGCACTACACTTTTAATGGCGAAAACCTTTCACAGGACGGAAGAGTTTCTCTTTACCTCGAAGACCACTACTACAGCAAAAACGACTGTTCTGTAGTTTTCAAGCGTGTAGACAATCAGACCGGCGACACCCGCTACATCTACCACGGAAACGACGGTACCGGCCTTCCTTGGAACGACACCGCACAGATAGACTTTTTGAACCCGGAAGCACGCGAAGCTGTAATGCAGGAGATTTTACACGTTGCACAAAACTTCCCGATTATCCGCTTTGATGCCGCAATGGTTCTTGCTAAAAAATCTATCCGACGACTGTGGTACCCTGAGCCAGGCCACGGAGGCGACATTGCAACAAGATCCGAAACAGGCCTGAGCTACGAACAGTTCAACGCCGCAATCCCGAATGAATTCTGGCGCGAGGTTGTAGACCGTGTTGCACGCGAATGTCCGGACACTCTGCTCCTTGCCGAAGCCTTCTGGATGATGGAGGGCTACTTTGTCCGCACCCTGGGCATGCACCGCGTATACAACTCTGCCTTTATGAACATGCTCAAAAAAGAAGAAAACCAGAAATACCGCGAAACTGTAAAAAATACAATCACCTTTGATCCGCAGGTTCTTAAGCGCTACGTAAACTTTATGAACAACCCGGATGAAGAAACTGCAATTGCTCAGTTTGGTGACGGCGATAAATACTTTGGTGTATGTACACTTATGATTACAATGCCGGGCCTGCCTATGTTTGGTCATGGCCAGATAGAAGGCTTTACCGAAAAATACGGCATGGAATACACCAAGGCCTATAAGGATGAAAAACCAAGTCAGTATCTGGTAGACAGACACTGGCGCGAAATATTCCCATTAATGAAAAAACGCTACCTCTTTAGCGGCGTAGAAAACTTCCTTTTCTATGACCTATGGCAGGATGGCGCTGTAAACGAAAACGTATTTGCCTATTCAAACGGCTCCGGACAGGAACGCGTATTTGTCGTATACAACAACAAGTACGACCGTGCCTACGGCTGGATCAAGCAGTCAGACCCGTACGCCGTAAAAACAGGCAACGGCGAAGAAACAACCCTCACCTCGCGCTCAATTTCTGAGGGACTCAACCTCAACGGCGAAGACGACAAATACTGCATCTTCCGCGAGCATAAGAGCAACCTGTGGTTTATCCGCAAGAGCAGCGAAATCTGCGAAAAGGGTCTTTTTGTAATGCTCAACGGCTTTGAATACCAGGTTTATCTTGATGTACACCAGGTAACAGACGAAGCCGACCACCGCTACAAGATTTTGTGCGAACACTTAAACGGGGCCGGCTGTGAAGACATAGAATCTGCATGGCAGGATATTATTTTCAAGGATCTGTATGCTGCAATGGAGTCTTATGCAAAGCTTGTACTCCCACCATTACTCGAAGCCTTTACAGACAAGGTAAGCACCTCTGACATAAAGAAAATCCTTACTGACGCAGACAAGCAGGCACGCGCCTTTGAAAAAGAATGCCTTAAAATAGAAAAATCTGTAGAAGGCATTTTGAAGAAGAAACCAGACTCCAAAACTGCGGATAAGGCTAAAAAAGCTTCTTCGGGCACCTGCGCACTCACCACAGAAAATCTTAAGCTTTTAAAGCTTCTTGCTCAGGTTCACAATGCAAAAGCCGTCAAAAAACCGGCTGACCTACAGAAGACACTTTTAAAGGCTGCGGAACCGGAGCAGTTCATCAAGCTCATGACAAGCGCAGATGAAAACCTTGAAGCCCTTTTAATCTGCCGTGCCCTTTGCGGAAAGTTTGCCTACACAGGTCTTGCCGAAGGACTCAACTTTGCACGTAAGCTTAATCAGTTTATTGCAGACTACACAGAACTGAACAAGAACCTGCGCCCAGAGCTTACAAAGCTTTTCCTGCTTGCACGTGTAAGTGATGCTTCTGCAATTGCAACTCCGGCACAAGCAAGAACTGCCGCTGCACGCATAACCGAGCTTCTGGTTATAAGCAAATACAGACGTGTTCTTAGCGGTGCAAATCTGTTTGACAATATCTGGTGGTTCAACAAAGAGGTTTGTGACAACAGCATTAACCAGATTGAACTTCTTATGCTCATGAATGCCAAGTCTTCTGAAGCAGAAAAGGTATTCAAGCTGTTCAAGGAAATCCGTGCTGCCAAGCTCAAGGCTGCCTATAAGTGCGAGCTTTTTATAAAGGAGTTTGCACCTAAGAAAAAGGAAGCTCCGGCAAAAAAAGCAGCTGCCTCTAAAAAGACAGCTGAAAGTTCAAAGAAACCGGCTGCACCAAAAAAGACCGCAGCAGCTAAAAAAACTGCCGCTCCAAAAAAGGCCACGACCTCTAAGAAAAAAGCTTCTGACAAAAAAGCCTCTGACAAAAAGTCCACCGGCAAAAAGAATGCCACCTCAAAGGAGAAAAAGTAAATGATAGTTTCTACAAAAGGAAGATATGCTCTTCGTGTACTCACCGACCTTGCAGAACAGGAAGCAAAAAACAGCGACACACAAAGAACTCCTCTTAAGGAAATTGCCGAACGTCAGGACATTTCTCAAAAATACATAGAAGCTATTATGACTCTTCTTTCCAAAAACGGATTTGTAGATGCAGTTCACGGAAAAGGCGGAGGCTATAAATTAAACAGAAAGCCGGAGGAATACAAGGTTGGAGATATTCTGCGTGTTACAGAAGGAACCCTTGCACCGGTTGCCTGTCTTGAAAAAAATGCAGCCTCCTGCCCGCGCGAAAAAGAATGCCGCACAATCAAAATGTGGACAAAGCTCGATGACCTCATAGAAAATTATCTGGATAGCGTGACGATTAAGGATTTGATGAAAGAGCTATAGCTCTGACAGCTCGTCTATTTCGGAGATGTCCAGCAGAGAATCCTTTGGAATGATGATAGATGCAATTGTTTCATCCTCAGAGGTGCTGAACTTAAGGCAGTTTGTATCAAGTCCAAGCTTTTTAAGCATAATCATAATGGTTATAATTCCGAGTCCCGAGCCTTCTGTCTGATCAATATCAGAAAAAGCATCTGAAACATCATTATAAATCTTTGTCTTTTCGATTTTATCCTGAATGCGCTTGTACTCTGCATTGGTAATTTTTGTATTGTTAGTAACAGAAACACAAATCACATCATCTGCCGACAGCTGAAGATGAACCTGAAGTCTTCCGGCAGCAAGCTCTTCCTTATAGTGCTCCTTGTTATCTGAAAGATTTTCCTTAAAATTCTTCATACCGCTCTGATAGTCTGCGGCATCGTTTATATTAAGATTCTGTTCCTGAAAAAAGATTCTCTTTGCGTTGGCTTTGCTGGCATTATCCAGAAGCTCAAAAAGACAATAGGAAAGGCAGTTAAAAAGAAAGGATTCATTACATTCATCGAGAAAAATATGGAGAATAGTCTGGAATCTTTGCTTTTGTTCGAGTGTAAGTGTATAACAATAAAAATCCACTGGTGCCCTGTTTTTGACGGCTTCCTTTATTTTGCGGACTTCTTCTTCACTTACATTTTCTTCAACTTTCATAATTACTTATATTATAAACCCAAAATAACCGTTTTTTCAACAAAAAAACCCTAAAAAAAAATAATTTTTTAGATGCCCAGAATCAGCTTTTTAAGGCCTTCTGCACCGCTTACAACAGGTCGTTCAAGTCTTACAGGCTTAAGACTCAGTGCAACGTTTTGCGGCATGGCAGGAACCTCCCCCGTAACATGGCGGCAATAATCACTGCTCAACGAAGGATGATTTTGAGAAACAAGAACTACTGTACTATCGCTGTCGCTGTCGTTATTACTCAAGGCTGCTGCATAGGCGCTTGCCGTTCCAGGGTCTGCAAAAATACCGTATTTCATAAAAAGCTCTTTGGCAGCCTTTTCACGCGCGCGCTCACTGACAACAGAAGGCATAACAAAATGGCGCATCATAAGAGCATTATCTTCAAAAAAGGATTCAAGGCGTTCGAGATTTGCAGGGGCAACAGGATTTGCTTCTCCACGTGCATTGCGACTCACAAAGGAATCGAGCATCTGTGCATAGCCCTGACCATCTACCCCAAGCGAAGGAGTTGCCGGTACATAAAAGCCGTTTACAGGAAGTGCAAAGCGCCAGCCGTAAAGCCCCGCAATGAGCATACCGTAATTACCAGCCTCCATTGCATAAAAAATATCGCCGTCAATTTTATGTTTAATCTGAGCAAAGGCATAAGGAAAATGAAAAACCTGAGCCATAAGGCGGCAGACATTTGTAGTGTTGGCAAGCGTAAGCTTTTTATCCTGAACAAGCGTCTCGTCTTCAAAAAGAGAACGGATGGCAGCCTTTATTTCCACTTCAGTTCCTTCCATTTCTACAGGAAGAATATTTCCGCCGTTCCAGATATAATCCTGTTCTTCGAGTCCGCGCACAGAACCCTTCTGATAAACAAGCACAGCCTTGATTGTTTTTTTATCGCGCAAAACCTTGGCAAGAAGTGCACCAAGTTCTCCGTGGGTAAAGTCCACAAAAACAGAGCTTCCGCCATAAAGCGCATGAGTCGTTTCAAGATACGAACAAAGGTAGCTTACTCCAAAGTCGCGGTAACAGCCTGTGTAGCCGTGGTAAAGCTCCAGATTAAAAAGATTATCATCCAGCTGATTAATAACCGGTGCAAACGGAAAAGCCTTTTCTGCAATGGTCTGACATATAATAGGAGAAAACTCATTCTTCATGTAGGCACTGGTTAAGGTTCCAGCAATGGAAGTAAAGCTTGTGTCTTTATCTATATAATATATCCAGCGTCGCAGGTCTTCAAAGCCGTTGGCAGAAGGAACAAAAACTCCTCCGTCCTTTGGCAGGCAAGCCCGTACCGCCTGAGAAAATTCAACCTGTAAGCTGTCGTTTCGTGTACTAGTAAAAACCATCTGAATGCCCCACCCGAAGCACGTTAATCTTCTATACCAGGGATATGCTTTTTAAGATGCTCCAGGAACTGTTCTCCTGTAACTCCCTCGCGCAGGCAGGCAAACATACAGTTATCACCTGCAACAGTTCCAAGCACCTCGTTAAGATTAAGGTTATCTATTGCATTACAAACGGTATTTGCGTGTCCCGGGAAGGTTTTGATTACGACAATGTTTCCGCTGTAATCTATGCTTACATATCCGCGCAAAAAGTCCTGAACATAAATTGCTTCGGACTCGCCGCTTTCATCTTCGCCAGGCAGAGCATACATGTAGCCCGATTTTCCATCCGGCACCTTGCCCACCTTTAAAAGCTTAAGGTCTCGGCTCAAGGTAGCCTGAGTAACCTCGTAGCCTTCCTTGAGCAGCAGGGCCAGAAGATCGTCCTGACTTTCGATGATATTATTTTTGATTAAGGTTTTTATTGCCTTAAGTCGTGACTGTCGTTCTTTCATTTTATCAAAAGTCCTGCAAATGCCTTAAGAGCTCCATCCATATTTCCGCTAAGAACTGCCTTGGCAAGCTTCTTTCCAAGCTGAACGCCTTCCTGGTCAAAGCTGTTTACGTTCCATACAAAGCCTTGGAACATAACTTTATTTTCGTAGTGAGCAAGAAGAGCACCAAGAGAGGCAGGATTAAGCTGGTCGCCGTAAATGAGGCTGCTAGGACGTCCGCCGGCAAAAGCCTTGTTAGGATTTTCGTCTGTCTTACCGCAGGCAAAGGCAACAATCTGTGCAGTTACGTTTGCAGCAAGCTTAACCTGACTTGTAGAATCTTCTATTACAACATCTTCGCCTGTCTGATTCTGGCGGAAGGCAATAAACTGAAGCGGAACAATGTCTGTTCCCTGATGCAGCAGCTGGTAGAAGGAATGCTGACCGTTTGTTCCTGGTTCACCAAAAATAACCGGGCCTGTAATATAGTTCATTGGTTCCCCGTTGCGGTTTACTGATTTTCCGTTTGATTCCATATCAAGCTGCTGAAGGTGTGCAGGGAAGCGGCTCAAGGCCTGGCTGTATGGAAGGATTGCTGTTGCAGGATAGCCCTGAACATTGCGCTCGTAAACTCCGATGAGTGCGTCCAGCATAGCAGGGTTTTTTGTAAGATCTTTGTTGAGTGCAAGCTTATCTTCTTCTGCGGCTCCGTCAAGGAAGTCCTGGAAAACCTTTGGTCCAAAGGCAAGACTCAAAACTGCTCCACCTACTCCAGAGGTTGAAGAATAGCGGCCACCGATGTAGTCATCCATATAGAAGGCTGCCATGTAGTCAGGGTTGTGTGCGAGCGGTGAAGTTTCGCTTGTTACTGCAATCATGTGCTTGCTTGCGTCACAGCCTGCTTTTTTGATGAAGTCTTTTACAAAGCTTTCGTTTGTGAGTGTCTCGAGTGTAGTTCCAGACTTAGAAACAAGAATGAAAATTGTCTTAGAAATATCAAGTGATTTTACAACGCTTGCAGCATCATCAGGGTCTACGTTAGAAATAAAGTGAGCTCCCATTTTGAAGGTGTTGTTTTTCTTTGCCCAGTTTTCAAGAGCAAGGTACATGGCGCGTGGGCCAAGGTCAGAACCACCAATACCAATCTGACATACTGTTGTATATTTTTCACCCTTTTCGTTTACAAGCTTTCCTGAGTGAACGTCGTTTGCAAAGTCTGCAATGCGCTTAACTTCGTTTACATAAAACTCGCGCTTGTTAACTCCGTCGGCAATAACATCCTTTCCAAGCTGACCGCGTGTAAGCTGGTGCAAAACCATGCGCTTCTCTCCGGTGTTGATTACTGCACCGTCCAAAAGCTCCTGATATTTTTCTACAAGCTGCTGTTCGTCTGCAAGCTCTGCGAGTGTTTTAAGAATCTGTTCGTTTACCTGTTTTGCGGCATAATTATATGTAAGACCGCCGCCCATTCCAACTGAATATTTAGCAATTCTGTCTGCTGCTGAGGGAGCACTAAGCTCGTCTGCAACACTAACCATTCCTTTTAAAGACTGAAGCTTCTTCCAAGAAGAAAGTGTATCTGCGTTTGACCATGTAACCATAGTTATACCTCTAAAATCAAAAAATAATACAAATATTATAGTAGATTATACGAGGTCGTACAATATATTAAATATAATACATCCAGCCGACATTTTCTTTATTCTTTTCGACAAGCTTGTCCAGCGTAACTGAGTCCACGTAATCGTTAATGACCTTTTCAAAGTCCTTCCAGTAGTCGTCGTTGCCAATGTCGGTTACTATGTTGTGGTTGGCTGTGTTCACAGGAGAAAGGTCTCCTTCCAGAGCACGCAGAATTTCACCGGTTGTGTATTCTTCGGTCTTTTTTACAAGCTTGTACCCGCCGTTACTGCCTCTTACTCCTACCACGAGGCCCGCTTTGCTTAACTGAATTAAAATTTGCTCCAGATATTTGACTGAAAGATTGTGCCTGTGCGAAAGCAGCTTGAGCGGAATAAACTTGTCTGCCGGCTGCTCGGCAAGCTCTGTCATGATTAAAAGTGCGTACTGTCCTTTTGTAGAAATCTTCATCATTTTGGGTGCCTCCATAAAACAAGCTATCATTAATTACCTAGTAAGTCAATAGGTTTTACTTGCATCTCTGCTTACTTTAAAATATAATTTCTGATAGGATTTTTAATATGGAAAAAGAAGATCTTTTGAATACAAAGCTTAAAAATCTCAAAGCGTATCTTCGCTCACTTGGAAGCGTTGCTATTGCCTTTTCCAGCGGAGTTGATTCAACCTTTCTTTTAAAAGTCGCACATGATGTTCTTGGCGAAAAAGCAATTGCAATTACTGCAAGCTCACGCTCTTTCCCGGCACGTGAATCAAACGAAGCGGCTGATTTTTGCAAGGCAAACGGAATCAAACAGATTACAATTGTATCAGAAGAATTGAACATTCCCGAGTTCCGCCACAATGCTGTTGATCGCTGCTACCACTGCAAAAAGGAGCTTTTTACAAAAATCATTGAGCTGGCAAAACAAAACGGCGCGTCTTATATTTGCGAAGGCAGCAACATGGATGATAACGGTGACTATCGCCCGGGCTTAAAGGCTGTTGCAGAGCTTGGAGTAAAAAGTCCGCTCAGGGAATGTGACTTATATAAGGAAGAAATCCGCACTCTTTCAAAGCAGCTGGAGCTCCCAACCTGGAATAAGCAAAGCTTTGCCTGTCTTGCTTCCCGTTTTGTTTATGGTGAAGAAATTACTGAGCAGAAGCTCCAGATGGTAGAAAAAGCAGAACAGGCACTTCTTGACCTTGGCTTTAAGCAGCTTCGTGTTCGCATTCACGGCGAAAATCTTGCCCGCATTGAAGTATTACCTTCTGAACAGGAAAAGCTTTTTTCACTGCGCGACACCGTTTCAAAAGCACTCCGCGAGGCCGGCTTTGCATATATCACAATGGATTTGCAGGGCTATCGCACCGGCGCCATGAACGAAGTAATCAATAAAACAAGCAATTAAATGATGTTGACGTTTGCTTAAGGCATTATTATCTTTTTAAATATGAAGATACTTATTTTATCCTGTAATACAGGTGGCGGACACAACTCTGCTGCAAAGGCCATTAAAGAGGCTTTTACAAAAAAAGGAAGCACTGCTGACATAAAGGATGTTCTTGCCTTTGGCGGACAAAAGGCCTCTGACCTTGTATGCGATGCCTATATCGAAATGGTCAAAAAGACACCAAAGCTTTTTGGCGAAGTATACAAAATGGGCAGTAAAATAGGTCAGCTTAATCAAAAAAGCGGCATACGTTCTCCGGTTTATTATATAAATAAATTTTATCAGGATGCTCTTGAGCAGTTCATAAAGGAAAATGCCTACGATGCGGTTATCTGCGTTCACATTTTTGCAGCCGAGGCTATGACCAGCCTTAAAAAGCATCACCGCCTTACAATTCCTTTCTATTTTGTAGCAACAGATTATTATATCTGCCCGGTTTTGGAAGAAACCACTCCAAATGCAATTTTTATTGCACACAAGGACAGCACCTTTACCTACCTCAATCACGGAGTAGACAAAAAGCTGCTGGTTCCAACCGGCATTCCGGTTAGCAGTCAGTTCACCACAAAAAAGGATAAGGAAAAAATCCGTAAAAAGCTTGGACTGGAACTGCAGAATAAAGTCATTCTTCTTATGAGCGGAAGCATGGGCTTTGGCGACTTGATTGATACTGCACGCTATATTTTTGAAAACGGAAATGCAGATATAAGAGTCATTGCAATTACAGGTCACAATAAGGATTTATACAAGGAGCTCGAAAAAACCTTTGACGGAGAAACACGACTTAAGCTCGTAGGCTTTACCGACAAGGTTTCTGATTATATGGATGCAAGTGATGTACTCCTTACAAAGCCGGGCGGACTTTCCAGCACCGAAGCCCTTGCCAAAGGAATTGCAATAATTCATACGGCTCCAATCCCAGGCTGCGAAACCGAAAACGCACAGTTCTTTACGGAGCATCATCTTTCGCTTTGTGCAAAGGATTCACAGGATGCCGGACGACTGGCAGTTAAGCTTATGGAGGATGAGTTTTTGCGCGATCAGATTCTTGCGGCTCAGGACAAATACCGCTGCATTAATTCTGCCGCTCAGGTTGCCGATTTTGTGCTAAATGCTTTTATTCAAAGTAAGTAAAGTACGCATTTTTCCTCTTGACAAGTTTGAAAAGAGGAAATAAGATTAAAGTATGGACTTAAGAACAGTATTAACAACAGACACAGTTAACCTTCATCTTAAAGGTACTACTAAAGAAGAAATCGTAGACGAAATGCTCGACGTGCTTTACAAGGCAGGCAAAGTTACAGATAAGGCCGCCGCTAGAGAGTGTGTTTTGGACCGCGAGCGCAAGATGTCTACAGGTATGAAGCATGGAATCGCAATTCCTCATGGAAAGACAGATACAGTAAGCGATTTAGTTGCATGTATTGGTATTTCGGACAATCCGGTTGATTTTGATTCACTTGATCAGGAACCATGCCGTATTTTTATTATGACACTTTCTCCTGTAAACAAGACTGGTCCACATCTTCAGTTCCTTGCAGAAGTAAGCTTACTTTTCAAGAGTCCTGAAAAACGCCAGGAAATTCTTGACACACAGGATAAGGCAGAAGTTATCCGTATTCTTACAGAATAGGATTTTTTTGATGACAACAATCAGACCTTTATGCCTTGCGCGTAAAGGTCTTTTTTTTATGGATTGCTTCGGCCTGCGGCCTCGCAATGACCGTCATTGCGAGCGAAGCGCGGCAATCCACCTTATAGGAACAATATATGAAATTAGATCCAATTTTTACCGTAAAAAATAACCAGCTCTACAAAATAGACGATAACTCACAGGTAGACCCTTCCACCCTCAAACAGCTCCAGATCAATTGGTCCACCGTTGAGCTTGCCGACGAGCAGTACAACGAAGAATATCTTGCAGGCCTGCGCGACCAGCTTAAGGCCATGGAAGACGCCGGAGAGTTTGCCGTTCTTGTTCCTGTTGTAGACAAGCCACTTGAAACTGCAGAGCAGACAGAGCTTTTTATAAACGCCTTTAATCACACTGCCCGCCGCGTAAAGGATTGTGCTTCGGTTGCCGGCTTTGAACTGCCGGAGGCTCTTATTTCAAAAGGCTTTGAAGCCGGAACCCCTGCTGCCGACTTTATGGAAACACTCGCAATCAAGCACGCCCAGTATGTATATTTTGTAAAAGCCGCCCAGGCCCCGAAAAATATTGCAACATACTGACACTATCTGCGATAAACCGCAAGGTTTTCAATAAAAAAGCGGTAAAAATGCGAATTTTCGCAAAAAATCTTTCAAATTCTCTTGCAAATTTTTATTAATTATGACATTATTCTCGCAGTAAGGAATTTTACCTATGCAGTATAAGTCAGAAACAAACAGATTTCATAACTCATGCTTTGCAACACTCTCTTTGTGCATCATGCTTACTGGCATTGCTCTGTCTATTTATTTCTGTCTTCCAGCTGCAGTTGTTCAGCCTGCTCCAGAGGTTCTGGTTACCGAAATAATCGAAGAACCGGAGGACGACTTTTCGGAAGCTTATTATGATCACATTACAGAAGCTTCATTTGAAAGAATCAACTCTAAGGAAGATTCGGGACTTACACTTTACAGGCAGTCATTTTCACGCGGTGCTGTAGAAAAGTTCTATACCTGCATTGCGCGAAATAAGGATGTAGCACTTGCAATACTTTCAGAGGCAGACAAAAATGATATTCCACTTTCTCTTGCCTTTGCTCTTGCTTACACAGAAAGCCGTTATAATCCCGAGGCTGTAAACAGCAACGTAAATACTTCTATTGACAGGGGACTTTTTCAGCTTAACAGCAACTCCTTCCCTACTCTTACAGAAGCAGATTTTTTTGATCCTTACATCAGTGCGCAGTATGGTATGTCACACTTAAAGTTCTGTCTTAATTCAGCCGGCAACGAGGTTTCTGCCCTTGCAATGTATAACGCAGGAACAGGCCGTGTTCGTTCAAACAAGACACCACAGTCTACATTAAACTATGTAGGCAAAATAATTACATACCAGAAAATGCTTGAAAGCCTTTTTGCAGACGAGGTCGAAGCCTATTACGAAACAAGACTTTTGCCCGACCTTGTTACAACAGTTGCCATGGCAGACAAGCGTTAATTAATTTAGCCTCCTAATTTTTTATAGGGAATCCGGTTTTTACAGTTTTTTTCCGGATTCCCTTTTTTTTTGTCATTGCGAGGAGCAAAGCGACGTGGCAATCCATGCATTAGAATACCTGTTAGTATGTGGATTGCCACGCTTCGCTCGCAATGACGAACTTTGTTAAATATTTAACACTATTTGCAATTTTTAACAAAATTTGCTAGAATTCGGCCGGAATTCAAGCTTTTACTCTTGAATTCATATTCCATTTAAATAGGAGACCCCGTATAATGAGCGCAATTGTTGATATTCCAGGAGCAACCAGAAAGCGTCTGCTGCTTCTGCTTAATCTGCTCGGTGTCTGGCCTAAGGATAAGATCACTTCGGTAGACATTAGCGAACAGACCGGTTGGAAGGATTCGTTGATTCGTCACGATCTTTGGCTGCTTGGGTACAACAAAGGAGTTTCAAACGGGTACCAGACGGTTGATTTGCGTGATGCAATAAACCAGGCACTCGGGCTTGAAGCGGAAACTAAAAACTGCTGCATTGTTGGTCTTGGACGCTTAGGTGCGGCGCTGCTTGACGAAAAGCTTACACAAGGAAGTTCCTTTGTAATCAAGGCGGGCTTTGATTCAAGTCTTAACCGAGTTGAGATTTTGAGGTCATCCTTTCCGCTCTACCCTGCTAACCAGATGAACTGGATCATAAAGCAGGAAGGAATCACACTTGCTGTACTGACTGTAGAAGACAAGGAAGCGCAGACTATGACAGACAGGCTTGTTGCTGCAGGAGTTTTAGGAATTGTAAACATGACGCGTACGGTGCTAAAAGTTCCGCCGTCTGTAAAAGTAGAAAATGCTTCAATTGTGAATGCGTTGAAAATTATAAGTTAAATGACAAAGGAGTCTACGAAAATGGCAAGAGTGTACAATTTTAGTGCAGGACCAAGCTGCCTGCCGGAAGAAGTTTTGAAAGAATGTGCTGCAGAAATGCTTGATTATCAGGGAAGCGGACAGTCTGTTATGGAAATGAGCCATCGTTCTAAGAACTATGAGCCAATCATTCAGGATGCAGAAGCTATGGTTCGCAAGCTTATGAATGTACCTGATAACTACAAGGTACTTTTTGTACAGGGCGGAGGTTCCACTCAGTTTGCCATGGTCGCAGAAAACCTTGGTATTAAAAATAAAAAAGCTGCTTACATCGAAACCGGTGTTT
>JAFZYR010000060.1 GCA_017616165.1 Treponema sp. | reverse complement strand
GCACATATGTGTAAAATGAATGTTCTTGAAGCAAAAACAAATTTTTCGAAAATCATTGGAATACTGGAGCGCAAGGAAGAAAGCGAAGTTATTGTTGCGCGTGCAGGAAAGCCAGTAGTTAAAATTGTGCTCTATGAAGAGCCTATTGATATTTCAAAAAGGATAGGTGTTGCAGAAGGCAAATTCGTTATACCTGATGATTTTGATGAACCAGATGATGAAATTGCACGCATGTTCGGGATGATTGATTGATTTTAAGGAGCAACAGAATATGAGACGAAATGAAATATTACTCGATACACATATTATTTTATGGGCAATTTTAAGAGATTCCAGATTAACAGACAAAATAAATGGCTATTTGCTTAATCCAAACAATGAAATTTATTACAGCATAGCCTCAATGTGGGAAGTTCAAATTAAATATGACAGAAAAAAGCTTCCACTTTCCGGGATAGAATTCATGCATTATTGTGAGCAGTCTGGTTATCATAAGCTGCCTGTTGATGATTTACATGTAAAAGAACTCGCTGGCCTGAAACGCGACGAATCAGCCCCACCCCACAATGATCCTTTTGACCGCATAATGCTTTCTCAAGCAAAAGCAGAAGGCTTTACTTTCTTAACCCACGATCCCTTTTTCCGCGGTTACAATGAGCCTTGTGTTGTAGAAGTATAAAAAATGAAAGACAAAAATTCAATCTTAAAATTTTATCAAGAAAGCATTTACGGAAGGTGGCGATCCGGAGAAGAAGTAAGCTATCATATAGAAGAAATTGCAGCAGAAACTCCGCTTAGTGTAAATATTCCCTGGGTAAAACTGCCGGAAGAATATGTAAAGCCTGCAAGAAAATCGCTTGACATAAAAGTGAGTCATGACAATAAAAGCGTCAGTTTTTCTATTACAGTTTATCTTCCGGAAAATCAAAAAGAAAAAACAAAAGCTCAAAACGGCGCTCCGTTCATAGTATCCTTTCATCCTATTGAACCGCTGGCACTGGCAAATAAAAAAGGTTTTGCCATGCTTGTTTTTACAGACTTCTGCCTTAACATCGCAAGCGACAATAATGAACGAAAAGGCATTTTTTACGAGCTTTATCCATACACCAGAGATCCTGAAACACAGACAGGAGTTCTTATGGCATGGGCCTGGGCGGCTTCAAAGGTTTTAGATGCACTTTACAAAGGTGCTGCAAAGGAGCTTGGACTGAATGCAGACTATTCCATTATTACAGGAGTTTCGCGCTGGGGAAAAGCAGCTGCTGTCTGCGGTGCGTTTGAGCCTCGTTTTAAAATGACTGCACCTTCCTGTTCGGGTGCCGGAGGACTTGCACTTTTTGATTATAAATCGCAAGGAAAAACCTATGATTTTTCTTCTAAAGGCGGACCTGCTTCTTACACCTATGACAAAAACGAACCGCTTGGAGCTCTTCAGTCAAAGGATGAACAGGGCTGGTTCAATGATCAATTTCTTGAATATAAGGATGAAAAAGATATTCCTTTGAATCAGGAAAACCTCATAAATTTATGTGCCGACAAAAACCGCTTTTACTTTATGATTGCCTCCTGTACCGGCGAAGACTGGGTTAACGGCCCTGCCATGTGGGAAGCTATAAAACGAGCTGCCACCTGTTACAAACAACTTGGGTTGTCCGACCACCTTGCCGCAAACATTCACCTGCAGGGACACGCAGTTTTAAATGAAGACATGGAAAAGCTTACAGATTACTTTACGCTGATGACACAAGACAAGGAGCTGCCACAAGACCTTAAACTGCTTACAGATTTTACACGCAATGAATTTATTTCCGTCTGAAAAAAAATATTTACAGATAAAAAAAAACTTTTTATAATAAAAAAACAGGAATAAAAAGATGAAGACGCAAGTTTGTAATCTTTTTATCCCCACAGGAGTTTAAAATGCGTTTAATCATACGACCGGACTATGATTCGGTTTCTAAATGGGCTGCAAATCACATTGCCCAGAAAATCATTGCAGCTAATCCAACTGCAGACAAGCCTTTTGTAATCGGGCTTCCTACAGGTTCTACACCGCTTGGAACTTATAAGGAGCTTATCAATCTTTACAAGGCAGGCAAGATTTCTTTTGAAAATGTAGTTACCTTTAACATGGATGAATATGTTGGTATTTCAGAAGATCACCCCGAAAGCTATCACCGCTTTATGTGGGACAATTTCTTCAGCCACATAAATATCAAAAAAGAAAACGTACATATCCTTAACGGAAACGCTGCAGACCTTGCAAAGGAATGCGAAGAATACGAAAAAGCAATCAAAGCTGCCGGTGGAATCCGCCTCTTTATGGGTGGCGTTGGCTGCGACGGACATATTGCTTTCAACGAACCAGGTTCTTCCCTTACAAGCCGCACCCGCGAAATGGCACTTACACAGGATACAATCATTGTAAACAGCCGCTTCTTTGACCACGACGTAAACAAGGTTCCAAAGACTGCACTTACAGTTGGTGTTGGCACAGTCTGCGACTCAGACGAGGTTATGATTTTGATTACAGGTCATAACAAGGCAGTTGCACTTAAGCACGCTGTAGAAGAAGGCATCAGCCAGATGTGGACAGTAAGCGCCCTTCAGATGCACGAAAATGCCGTAATTGTCTGCGACGACGATGCAACAGACGAGCTCAAAGTAGGCACAGTAAAATATTTCAAGGACATTGAAAAGAATAATTACAACAACGAAGTATAAAACTTTATTAAGATAAAAAAAAACGGGGTGGTTGAGTGAAGTGCACCCCAATTATTGGACACTTTAACTAGGCTGATTTTAAGGACTGATTCCTAAATTGTAAAGGGGTCAGTCCTTTTAATTTAACCTTAATTCTCTTTTCGTTGTACCAAGTCAAATATTCAATTAATTCTTTT
>JAFZYR010000012.1 GCA_017616165.1 Treponema sp. | reverse complement strand
TCTGTGACTGTGAGTTTGCCTGTGCAAGCATTGCAGTACCAGCTTGTGTGAGAATCTGGTTCTTTGTGAATTCAACCATCTCTGAAGCCATATCTGTATCACGGATACGAGATTCAGAAGCCTGGGTGTTTTCAGCAGCAACATTTACACCTTTAGCAGCCATTTCGAATCTGTTCTGATAAGCACCAAGATCTGCGCGCTGTTTGTTTACAACCTTCAAGGCTTCATCAACAGTGCCCAAAACCATGTTTGCCTGATCAGGACTAGCGATTGTAATCTGTTCATCAGTTCCCTGAGCACCCTTAAGGCCGAGAGCCTGGGCTGTCATAGTACCGATGAATACTCTGGTGTTCTGGTCCATATTTGCACCAACCTGGAACTGCATTACGCTTCCTCCAGCTTCTGCAAAACGTCCAGTAAGCATATTCATACCGTTGAACTGAGCTACGCTAGCAATGCGGTCAACTTCAGCAACGAGCTGTGAAACTTCTACCTGAATCTGCATACGATCTTCATCGCTGTAGATACCGTTAGCAGACTGTACAGCAAGTTCACGAACACGCTGAAGAATATCTGTTGTTTCTCCCAAATATCCTTCTGTAGTCTGAATGAAAGAAACAGCATTTGTGATGTTCTTACTAGCCTGGTTAAGTCCGCGGATTTGGCTGCGCATCTTTTCTGATACAGCAAGTCCTGATGCATCGTCTCCGGCGCGATTGATGCGTTCACCAGATGAGAGCTTCTCCATGTTCTTCATGATTGAATCATTAGAAATGTTCAATACACGATCTGTATAGAGCGAGCTCATATTGTGATTAATAATCATAGTTGTGCCCTCCATGTTTACTTAAAAATAAAAACTTCATGTTTTTATCCTGCAGGTGAAGGCTAATCTGGTTCTGCGCCCCCAGTTTAGTTTCAGACCTGTTCAGCAGGAACAGCTGGCCCTTATATTAAGACATGCCTAATTAGAACCGTCTGTTTCTGCTGTCACCATACAGCCATGGACAGCACTATTTTCAAAGAACAATATGCACTGAAATTACATATACATTGTACAACATTATTGGTGTTTTGTTAAGAAAAATGTGTAGGAAAAATGAAACACCGTGCTGTACTTAAAAAGATTAATAGGGGAGAGCGGTGGCAGAAAATCCACCACCGCATATATCCTCTATCACAACAACTAGCGGAGCAAGCTCAATACATTCTGACTCTGGCTGTTAGCCTGAGCAAGCATTGCTGTTCCGGCCTGCTGGAGTACAGAATTCTTAGTGAACTCAACCATCTGAGAAGCCATGTCAGCATCACGGATGCGTGATTCTGAAGCCTGGAGGTTCTCAGCTGAAACGTTCAAGCCCTTAACTGTAAGGTCGAGACGGTTCTGGTAAGCACCAAGGTCTGCGCGCTGCTTGTTAATCTTTTTAAGTGCTTCATCGATTGTACCGATTGCACGGTTGGCATCTTCAGGTGTAGCGATAGACATTTTTTCTTCAGAACCAATTTCGCGAATGCCAAGAGCCATTGCAGACATTGTTCCAATGAAAACCTGTGTGCGCTGATCCATGTTAGCACCAATGTGGAACCACATAGAACCTGTAACAACATTTTCGCCTGTTGGCATTGCAAAGCGTCCTGTAAGCATGTTCATACCGTTGAACTGTGCAGAACTAGCAATGCGGTCTACTTCAGAAATGAGGGCAGAAACTTCTACCTGAATCTGCATACGGTCTTCATCAGAATAAATTCCGTTTGATGACTGTACTGCGAGCTCACGGATACGCTGCATAAGGTCAGTTGTTTCCTGGAGGTAACCCTCTGTTGTCTGGATAAAGCTGATACCGTTCTGAGCATTCTGAGCTGCCTGATTCAAACCTCTAATCTGGCTGCGCATCTTTTCAGATACTGCGAGACCTGAAGCATCGTCTCCGGCACGATTGATTCTCATACCTGAAGAGAGTTTCTCCATGTCCTTGTCGAGACTGAGCCCAGTGATACCGAGCTGACGATTGGCAAACATTGCCGACATGTTGTGATTGATAACCATAGTATTCCTCCTTGGAATATGTAGCAGAAGAATCCTTTCTTCTGATTGAAAAGATGCAAAAATGTGCAAATGTTTACAAGGCTACATCTACACATCTTTGCTTAAACCGGCCTGAATGCTGCTTCTACGAAGTCGATACACCCATGGCGGTTCATATAAATTTTCGTCATCATTAGAAAAAAACTTTAGAAAAAAAATAAAAAAAAGTTATAAAAAGTAAAAAAAAATACAAAAAAGGGAAAATAAAAGGATAAAACATAAAAAAAAAGAGTCTGTGGGACGCAGGAAAAAGAAAGTAAGGGGGAACCGGCAGTGGGGCAGCCGCGTTTACGCCGGCTGTCGCACGGATGACGGGGGATACCTTGCTTTTTTTTCCGTCGCTGGGGCCCGCAGACACCCTTTAGATTTTATTTTATAAATTTTCTATTATTTTTTGGATGGCTCGGACTGCTTTGCCACGGTGAGAAATTGCATTTTTTTCTTCTGCTGAAATTTGGGCCACGGTTTTGCGGTATTGAGGGAGGAAAACGATCGGGTCGTAGCCAAAGCCGCCTTCACCGGCCTGCTTGTTAATATCGTCGATTAGGGTGCCTTCGAAGGTTTCCTGGGCTACAAAGAGGCGGTCGCCGCCGCAGTAGAGGACCATGGCGCAGGTGTAGTGGCAGGAGCGGGGTCCGTTTAGATATGGGGCTGGTGGAAGGTTGCCCTGTTTAATTGCATCGTTTAGCTGCTGAATTAAGAAAATGTTCTGTTCTTCCTGCGAGATTTTTGTACCGTCTGGCTTGCCATGCATAAAGGCCGGGCCTGCATAGCGGGAAGAATAAATTCCTGGTGACCCTCCCAGTGCGTCAACACAGATGCCTGAATCGTCCGCAATCACCGGATAGTGTACTATATCATACAAAGCTTTAGCTTTTATAAGACTGTTTTCGTAAAAGGTAGTTCCCGTTTCGTCCGGGTCAAATTCAATTCCTTCGTCGGAAGGTGTAATGATTTCATGGTCACAAAGAATTTGTGCCATTTCCTTTTTTTTATTCTTGTTGTTTGTTGCTAAATAAATCTTCATACAGACATAATACATTTATGCGCAATAAAAATCAAACTTTGCAAATGTCAATTCCAATTTTCCTAGCTGTTGTCTGATAGTAGGTTACCTGGCGTGCGCTTATGCCTAGCACCTTTGCAATGAGCTTTGTAGTAGGGCGTATGTGAATCATGCCTTCTTCCATCTGATGATTTAATAATTCCCAGGTTTCGGTATTTCTTTTGTATTTGCGGTGCAGTTCTTCGTTACGATAAGCGGAATCCTGGCGTGAAATATTGTTCCATTCAATCTGATTTTTGAGCTTTTTATGCTGAAAGTAGGCTTTGTTTCTCCGCTCAATCATCTGTTCCTTGTGGATTATACGTTCAGACATTTCATCCTTAATTTCCTGAATGATGAGCTCAATCTTCTTTTTATCTATATTAAACCACTGCGAAATGCTTTTTATCTGGTCTTCTGTAATATAGTAAGCGGATTTTAGGGCAAGAACCATAATGATATTTTGAATCATCCGAGGAGAATAATCTTTAAAGCGTTCCTTTACCTCTGGTGCAAGCGGGGGTTCGGTTTTAGGGTGTAGTGGTTTAATCTGGTACTTATCACTCTGGCAGGCAATTTGAAAATCCTTATAGGAAATGGGAGTGTATTTATATGGAACCTTGGGCCGTTCAAAATCATCATAACGAATCTTGGAATAGGCAGTCTGACGTTCTTCGTAATCTGTAATGCTTTCGCCCATGTTGTAATAATCAATTATCTGTTTGAGGGACCTTTGTTTTTTGACCGCGTTACAGCAGTTTTTGACAAAGCAGTAAATGTAAGAAAAAAACATTCCCTGGTTCGGATCATAAGACAAAACGAATTTTTGGGCGCGTTCAAGAAAATAGATAAAGAACTCACTGATGAAATCCTCGTCGTAAACCTGAATGCCATACAGAGCCTTGTTCTGAGCTATAAAAAGAATAATTTCTTCTACAGCCTGTTTGCAGCTTAATTCGCCAGAATTGATTTTTCTGGGAATCAGTTCGAAATCATCTCTCGTCATAACAAATTCCTCCTTTTTGTGTTGTGATAGAGGTATTATTTTAAAACAAGAATATGATATGACAATAAAAATTTACATTATGCGGGCAAATTCTTTTACTATAGAAGGAATAAGGGTGTCTATGCGGCCTTCGGTGCTCATTCCGGATGCATTTTTGTGACCGCCGCCGCCAAATTTTGCTGCAACGACCGAAACATCTACATCATCAAGCGAACGGAAGCCTCCGGTACAGGTAGAAGGTGTATCCTGACGCAGAAAAACTGCTGCCTTTACATCGCGGGAAGAAAGCAAAAGCTGGTACAGTGCATCAGAATCGCGGCCTTCGGAACCAAGCTTGTGTGTATCCTCCTGAGTTTCCCAGGTTATTATGAGCTTACCGCCAAGATGACGTTCTGCACGCGACAAAAGAACTCCAAGCAGCTTACGGGTAGACCAGGGTTTGCCGTTGTTTATTTTGTTATAAATCTGTCTTGGATCTGCACCGTAGGAGGTAAGTCGGGCACAGGCCTGGAATACGTCGGCGCTGGTGTCAGAAGAATCCAGAAAACGGAAAAAGCCAGTGTCTGTACAGATTCCAAAAAAGATGATTTTTGCAAGCTCTTGTGGAAGAGGGCCGATAAGGCTTTCGTAAAAAAGCTGTACGATATAGGATGCAGCCGGTGCGGAAGAATTGATATAGCCCTTTGAATCAGGCGGAATGTCTGAGGTTTTGTGATGGTCAATTATAAAGGTGTCGAGGCCTTTAAAATCAAAGTCTATGTCGCCAAGTCGGTTAAGCTCTGAACAGTCGGTTATGATAAGTCCGGTCTGCTGTCTGTCTGAATTATCAAGAAATTCAATTTTATCGGTGAATAGAGGCAGATATTCTGTTATTTCGTTGCGTTTAAAAGGACCTGCCGAAATGAGCTGATAAGGTTTATCAAAATGTTTAACTATGGCAGCGAGTCCCAGACAGGAGGCAATGCAGTCTCCGTCGGGCTCTTTGTGACCAATAATTAAAAAGAATTTATGTGTTTCAATAAATTCTTTTAATTGGTCAGAGTCTTTTTGGTTTAGAATACTCATGATTATAAGTCTAATTCTTCCAGTGTATCTTTGTCTGCACCCTGAACATTTGCATCCATTCCAAGAATGCCCCAAAGGTTATTGTTCTTTTTCATAGGGCAGTTAAGAATTATATACTGGAATTCTCCGCCTTTTTTGATTACAGACAAATAAGCTTCGTTTGGATTTTTGATGTTGCGGAACTTGAGCTTTCTGGCTTCACCTTTTTTGTAGGAGTTCCAGGATTTTGGAATTACAGTTGTTGCTGTTCCGGCATATTTTTTCTGGTAGAAAACTACGTAGCAGTCTTTTGATTCAAGTATTTTAAGTATTGGAGCAGTTACGTAAGTCATGTCGCTCCATTTTGATTCATCCTTTGGACGTGAGAGATCCTGATTTTCTGCAAATGCAGCAACAGTTGCGAAAATACCCAAAAGGATTGCAATGGCAAATATTTTTTTCATAAAATGATTCTCCTGAATAATAATAAACTATTATAACCCGTATGCTAAATTTTGACAAGAAAAAAAAATCCTGTTCGTTGTGAACAGGATTTGAAGTATAGGGATAATAGGGATCGGACCTATGACATCACGGATATGAGCCGTGTGCTCTACCAACTGAGCTATATCCCCATGCAATGAACAAATATTATATGAAAAAAAAATAAGTGTCAATATATGGAGAAATTAAATCATATAAAAAAAATGCTCCCGTAATTAGATCTTTGTGAAAAAAAGATATGCTCCCGCTGCATCGCGTCTTGCAAACTGCCGGCGTGCGGTAATAGGTATTAGACTCGCTGCGCTCGCACCGCACGATGCAGTTTGAAGCCGCGCTTTCGCTTGCGCATATCTTTTTTTTAATGCATTCTTTTAGGGGTCGCATTTTTTTAGTATGGTAATTTTAGCGTAAATTGGCTCCGGGGATTATTTTTTTGGCATATTGTATTAGTTCATTTATTTCACTGTCAGTATATGGTGATATTTCATTATAAGAAGGATCAATACAATTTTTGTTCATAAATTGTGCAAACTGCCAGGAGGCGTCGTTTGGTAAAATTGCTGCCATGGCTTGGATGTCTTCTTTTTGTACCAGCGGTGGTACAAGAACTGTACGCCATTCTCTTTTGTCTGAAGGGTAGGCTGCAACCAATTTTGCACTGCGTTCAAGTACGTTTACAAAGTGTTCTGTCTTATTATGATACTGGCTGAAGGCTGGACATATAACCTCTGCGTACCTTTGTGGACTTGTTTTAATATCCATTGCAATAAAGTCTGGGCGCAGTTCAGGATTATCCAGAAAGGCTTCCAGTTCGTCGGGCAAAGTTCCGTTGGTGTCGAGCTTTATCTGGTAGCCAAGCTCACGGGCTTTGCGGATTATCAATGGAGTGTAGGGATTAATCAGAGGTTCGCCGCCGCTTATTGTAAGACCTTTGAGGATGCCTTGACGTTTTTCCAGATGGTCAAAAAGCTCCTGGACGGTATTGAGAGGCTGGGTACCGTCGTCCTTGCCTAAGACTAAGCCTGTGTTATAGCAGTAAGGGCAGCGGAGATTACATCCTTTTAGAAAAAAAGAACCTGCCAGAAGACCAGGGTAATCCACACAGGTGGTTTTTACCAGTACGCCGGCAGGTTTGTCTAAGGCTAACTGTGCCATTTTATGCTGTAACTGCTACCTTGTTGAATACGGCTTCGAGCTCTTCTACGTTGTGGCAGCGTGCTGTTTCAACTCCTGCGTCGTTGTAGAAGATTACAGTTGGTGCTGCAAATACACCCTTGCTGGCTGCTTCTGCAAGACCTTCTTCTGTATCTACGTCAATATTGCGTCCTGCAATTTCTACGTTTGCCATAAAGGCTTTTACAGGAGGGCAGTTTGGACAGGTTTTGCGTGTATACATTTCGTATGCAGCAGCCTGTGTGTTCATAACAGGATGTTCTTCTGTTTCTGCCTTTGTCATTTTTGAAGGAGCAGAGCAGGCACATGGCTCGTCTGCAGCTGTAATATCATATTCAGTGCTGGCTTCAAGGGTGAACATTTTGCGCTGGTCAAATTCATCGCGCTTACCTTTGTTCCAGTGCTTTACTGCACGGTAATAACCAACGATACGAGCATATACTTCGGTTTCGCTTCCGTGTACGTCTTTAAGTTCAGCCTTTGTTTCAGCAATTTCTTTTTCAATCTGTTCTAACGTTCTTGCTTCCATTTTTGTTCTCCTCCCAATTTTCATATAAAGCTTTATTTTGTAATTTGTAATAATTACAACTTTATATTTATTCCACCTACACTAAATATAGTGTAGGTTTGCCATTTTGTCAACACCTTTGACACTAAAATTCTCGGAATGTGCTGTAAAAATCTTTAATCCAAAAATTAAATTATTTTGCAGCAGCTGCAAGGATCTTTTCCTTTTCCATTTCAAGTGCCTTGAGCTTTTCTTTAAGAGCCTTTTCCTTTTCGGCCTTACACTTAGGACATTCAAACTGCTGGCCGGTAAGATAGCCGTGAACCTTACAGATTGAATAGGTAGGCGAGATTGTGAAGAACGGAATTCTGTACTTGTGAGAAATAGTACGTACTAAATCTGCACAGCTCTTCCAGTCCTTAAGGGCTTCTCCCATGTATACGTGGAACATTGTACCACCGGTATACTTGGTCTGAAGTGCTTCCTGATGATCAAGTGCTTCAAATACATCTGCAGTGTAATCAACAGGCAGCTGTGAAGAGTTTGTATAGAAAGGCTCTGTTGTTCCGCTGGTAATGATATCAGGGAACTGATCCTTGTCGTGTCTTGCAAGGCGGTAAGAGGTTGATTCTGCAGGTGTAGCTTCCAGATTGAACAGGTCTCCTGTCTGCTCCTGGTAGTCCTGCATACGCTCCCTCATGTGCTGAAGAACCTTTTCGGCAAAGGCCTTACCTTTTGGATCAGAAATGTCTACTCCAAGGAAGTTCAAGCAGCATTCGTTCATACCGCAAAGACCGATTGTATTAAAGTGATTTACGAGTGTCTTAAGATAACGGCGGGTATATGGGAAAAGTCCTCCGTCATAAAGCTTCTGGATTACCTTACGTTTGATACAAAGGCTTTCCTTTGCAAGATCCATAAGATAGTCAAGGCGCTTGTAGAATTCTTCTTCGTTCTTGGCAAGGTAAGCAATCTGAGGCATGTTGATTGTTACTACACCAAGAGAACCTGTAAATTCGTCGGCACCAAAAAGACCACCACCACGACGGCGGAGCTCACGCTTATCCAACTGGAGGCGGCAGCACATTGAGCGTACATCGCTTGGGTTAAGGTCTGAATTAACAAAGTTCTGGAAGTTAGGGGTACCATACTGAGAAGTCATTGTGAACAAAAGCTTGGCATTCTCAGAATTCCAGTCAAAGTCGCGTGTGATGTTATAGGTTGGAATAGGGTAGGCAAAGCCTCTTCCATCTGCATCACCTTCAATCATAAGCTCGATGAATACTTTGTTGAGCAGGTCCATTTCCTTCTGGCAGTCACCATAGGTAAAATCCTGTTCCTTACCACCAACGATGGCTTTTTTGTCCTTAAGGTCGTCCGGACATACCCAGTCAAGGGTAATATTTGTAAACGGAGCCTGTGAACCCCAGCGGCTTGGTGTATTTACACCGTAAATATAGCTCTGGATGCACTGGCGAACCTGTTTTTCTGTAAGATGGTCTGCACGGATAAATGGTGCAAGGTAGGTATCAAAGGAACTAAAGGCCTGAGCACCTGCCCATTCGTTCTGCATGATTCCAAGGAAGTTTACAATCTGGTTTACGAGTGTTGAAAGGTGGGTTGCCGGTGTAGAAGTGATTTTGTCCGGTACTCCGCCAAGTCCTTCTGCAATAAGCTGACGAAGTGACCAGCCTGCACAGTATCCGCTGAACATAGAAAGGTCGTGGATATGGAAGGCTGCAGTTTTGTGAGCTTCTGCAATTTCCTTGGAATAGATATTGTTGAGCCAGTAGTTGGCTGTAATTGTACCTGAGTTGTGGAGGATAAGACCTCCGAGTGAAAAGTTTACGTTGGCGTTTTCGTTTACGCGCCAGTCGCTCTGTCCAAGGTAGCCGTCCATTGTTTTATTGATGTCTACCATGAGGTTTTTGGCGTCACGTACTGCTTCGTGGCGTGCACGGTAAAGGATGTATGCCTTTGCAACCTCTACCTCGTTTGCTTCGATGAGTACGCTTTCTACAATATCCTGAATCTCTTCGATGGCAGGAATTGAGTGCTGACGTGCTCCCGCAAGCTGAAGACGAAGCTTTTCTTCTACGCTGTCTGTCAGGGTCGCTGCACGATCCGGATCCTTGCGTTTTTCTACAGCTTCGATTGCCTTTCCAATAGCAGCTTCGATTTTAGACCTGTCGTAGTCTGCTATTTCGCCTGAGCGCTTTACTACTGATTTAATAAAGCCCTTTGTCTCTGAGTCGGAACTAGAACCTAAGAAATTTCTCCATTCCGGAAAGATAGACTGTTCACTCATTTACTTTTCCCCTCTTGTGCCATTTGGGCACCCCGTTTATCTATATTTTTGACTTCAGTTATAAATTCATCAAGGTTTTCAAAATGGCGGTAAACCGATGCAAACCTGATGTATGCGACCTTGTCTATGCCGTAAAGCTTTTCCAGTACAAGTTCGCCTAATTCAGCGGTGGAGATTTCGCGGGCTTCTTTTCCGATTTTGATAGCCTCATCTTCGATATCATTAGATATCTGTTCGATCATGGCTGTTGGAATAGGACGTTTTTCCAGAGCGCGGTCAATTCCTTTTTCAAGCTTTACCCTGTCAAAAGGCTGGCGGCGTCCGTCCCGTTTTACAACCATAAAAGGCTTTTCGTCAATGCGTTCATAGCTTGTGAAACGATAACCGCAGTCAAGACATTCCCTTCTGCGGCGGATGCTTTCCCCATGCATCATGGTCCTTGATTCAAGAACCTTGTCTTCTAAACTCCCACAATATGGACAACGCATTAAAATACCCTTTTTGAATTAGTTTTTATATCTAGTGTTGTTTTTATATAATATAACACTAGATATGATAAAACAAGTGAATTCTTGCAAATTTTGGTGAATTTTTTAAAACTTTTTTTCTTGACAAATCTTACTTTTTATGCTTGTGGTTTTTGTTCTTCTTAGATTTGCCGGACTTCTTTATTTTGAGCTGTTTTTTGCGTTCAGAAGGGATGTAATCATACATTACAAACTGTTCAAACATTCTTATTGCAGTAAGAATAAACAGAACAAGGCAGGTATATGGCAGCCAGTTGCCAAAGCGTGCATAAGGAGTAATGACGCGTTTGTATACAGGCACATCGTAAGAAATTGAAGATTCTTCAAAAAGCGGCTGATCTGCAAGAACCTCGCCGGTAGGAGAAACTACAACGGAATAACCTGCATTTGTAGAACGTACAAGAGTGGTTCTGTATTCAATTGCACGGTAAGAAGCTATACAGAAATGCTGGAATTCGCTGGATTTTTTGAGCGACCACGAATCATCTGTAAGGTTTACAAAAAGCTCTGCTCCGTTTAAGAACAAAGGCCGCATTACATCGGTAAAGGAATCATCAAAGCAGACAGGAGTTGCAATGCGTACAAGGGCCTGCGGGCTGTCTGTTTCTTCATAAGGCACCGAAATATCAATATTACTTACGCGTGGTGTGGTAGGCTTGTCATAATAAGAGCACGGAAGCTCAAAATAGGTAAGCTGTTCTCCCTGTGTCCAGCCGGCAGAAATGCCAACAACCTTTTTGAAAATAGTCCTGATTATAGGATTATCTATGCCAGGAATGGATTCTGCAAAGGGAACCAGGTGAAGCTTTCCGTAATAACCGCGGAAATTTGCCTGTGAATCAAACAGCATGGCAATATTGTAATATTTTAGAATAGGCTCGGTCTCGGGATTTTTCTCATCGGTAAACTTTTTTCTGTATATTCCGCCGGTCAAAAGCGGGGTCTTGTTTTTGCGTATAAAATCCAGCAGAGGCTCGCTGTCTGGTATCCAGTTGTAGTGGTCGTAGGCATTCGGGAAGGAGCCCATAAGGGAACCTTCGCTCCAGACGATGAGCTGGGGCTCTTTACCAAGCATTTTTAGCTCATTTATGCGTTTCTGGCTCTGTTTTTCGGATATTTCTATGATTTCGTCATCATCAACTACGTTCCAGGGGTTAAAATTCTGCTGAACCATTACTGTTGTAAGCGTTTTGTCCGGGGTGCGCGGCTTGTTGTATTCGTAATTTCCCCATAAAAGCGTAATTCCAAACAGAATTGCAAAGACCTTGGCGGCATTGAGCGTACTGAAAAGGCTTTGTTTTTCAACATAGTTTTGAGCAGCTTCTACGACAATACAGTCAAACATTACCGTAAGGAAGGTAATGCCATAGGTTCCTGTGATGGCGGCAAGCTGTGTAAAGGAATGCCAGCGGTACATTGCCGAAGAAATTGTTCCCCAAGGATAGCCTATAAAGCCGCTTGATTTGACCCATTCATACAGGGTGTACAGGCCTGCAACGTAAAGAATACGGAAGGCAGAATCATCAAAGAAAGGACGCAGCAGTGCATTTTTTGTAAGCGGATGCCTGTCGGTTCTTGAAAAAGGCAGATAAATAAAAAGTGCCATTATTCCGCCGATACAGCCGGTTGCAAGCGCAGAGGCTCCCAGCGTAAAGATTGCAAAATCCTTAAAAAAGGCCAGCCAGAAGCTTGAACAAAGGTGTGTTGTGATTGTCTGTATAAAGCCCAGAAGGAAGGCCTGCTTATAATTCCGGGCATTTTTAATTGCTATATAGTAAGGAATGATGGAAATAAAGGCATAAAAAGGGCTTCCAAGCAGAAATAACTCGTTTGGAATGCCAAGAGTGAGCAGGAGACCCGAAAAAACTGAATAAAAAACTTGTAAAATCAATGCCATTATTTTATAATTGTATTCATATATTGTATATAAGTTTTTTGTTGTTATTTTGAAATATAGCGTTCTTATATAAAAATTGCAATAAAAGAAATGATACGGTGTGGGGGATTATAAAACGTGAAAGCATTAAACGACGCTCATAAAAATGAATATGAAACAAAGCCTGATATAGTTGCAAAGGCTCCGGGGCGTTTTCATCTTATTGGTGAACATTCCTGGTTTTTTAAGGATAAGACAATTTCCATGGCAGTAAACCTTCCGGTTTATGTTGCAATTTCCAAAAGATCAGATTCTGCTTTAAAATTTTATTTTCATCAGCTTAACGAAAGAAAAAAGGCTTCGGTTGCTTCACTCAAATATAAAAAAGAAGACCGATGGGCCAACGCCATTAAATCTGTACTTTTTGGTTTTACCTCCGGCGGCTACGAGCTTTGCGGTATGGATTTTACCGTATACAGCGAAATACTTCCTTCTGCAGGCTTTGGTATTACAACTGCAATCAAATGTGCCGCTGCTCTTGCCGTAAAAGAGCTTTTTGGCTTTGACTGTTCAGAGGTTCAGCTGCTTTCGGTTCTGGAAAGAGCTAACAGAAGGTTTCTTCAGACAAATAACTACATTGCAGATAATTATTCGGCTCTTTTTGCAAAAAAAGACAATCTTATAATAACAGATCATCAGAAGGGCACCTGGGATTACGTGCCGTTCAGCTTTGAAGATAAAAAGATTTTCCTCATAGATACAAAGGTTCCGCGCGTTTCTGTATGGGATGAAGAAACCCTGTTTGAACCTCAGAATGTACTGCTTTTGGGAGACCTTCGCGAAAGACGTAACAATGTATACGGCGGCTGGCAGTATATAAGCAATGTAACGGACATAAACGAAGAGCTTTCGGTAGTAAGCGAAGATACCCGCAGAAAGCTTTTGTGCATTATGAGGGAGCATAATGACCTTTTAGATGCCCGCGAAGGCCTTGAAAAGGTGGATTTCTTTAAGTTTGCACGCTCGGTAAACCACAGCCACGAAAGCATGCGCGATATGTACGAAATATCCTGTCCTGAAATTGACTGGATTCTTAAGCGCGTTGGAGAGCTTGAGCCAAACCTGGAAATGATAACCAATCCTGTTTCGTGCGGACGTATTACAGGAAAAGGCTTTGGACGCTGTCTTTATGCCATTATCCGCGAAAGTGACGCAGAAAAATTTAAGGCTAAGCTTGGGGAATTTGAAAAAATATTCCAGTATCATCCGGCCTGTTACGAGGTAGTTCCTTCGGAAGGAACTGTTATAGTGCGCGACTAAGCTACAGATGGAGGGGAAATGAATCTGCTGCTTTCTAACGACGACGGATTTGACTCACAGGGAATAAGGGTTCTGGCAGAAAAGCTGTCTAAAAAACATAAGGTTTTTATTGTTGCCCCAGACTCAAACCGCTCGGCAGTTTCGCATCACATTACAATGTTCAAGGAAAATACTCTTGTTAAGCTTGCAGATAACCTTTATACCTGCACGGGCTATCCAGTAGACTGTGTATTTACCGGTATAGAAAGCTCACTTTTTGGAGTAAAAATAGACGCAGTTATTTCCGGAATAAACCGCGGCGCAAATATGGGCACTGATATCATCTATTCAGGAACCTGTGCAGTAGCCAGACAGGCAGTTTTGAGCGGTGTTCCTTCGGTAGCCTTTAGCCTTCAGTCTGCAGATAAAGAGGATAACTGGGAGGATAACTTTAATTTTGAGCCTCTGGCCGACTTTGCTGTAAATAATCTTGAAAAGCTTTTGTCTCTGGCACGTACAACTCCTCCAAGGGCCTTTGTAAATGTAAATGCGCTTTCAAGACAAAAGTATGAAGAGGCTGTAATTACCAGTAAGCTATGCATACGACAGTACAACGATAAGGTAATTGCAGTTCACGATAAGGATGATAAATATCATACGGAGTTTATAATGGGACATAACCAGACTCCGTTGATTGAGGATACGGACTACGGAATATGCAGCAGCGGGCGCATTGCAGTTTCGGTTGTTTATGCAGACCCTGTGTGTCCTGAAATAGTAGACGATATGGAGTTTTCGCTGTAAAATAGAATAAGGCGGGTGGGAAAAATGGCAGAAAACATATTAGCTCAGGGAATTTATCTTTACAGACAAAAATCTTATACTGATGCCCTCACATTTTTTCTGGGTCTTCCTTCGGACAACGGGGCAGACAAAAACGAAATAGCCTATTATCTTGGCCTGTGTTATACAAAGCTGGAGCGTTATGATGATGCACTGCTTTATCTGGAACAGGTCGTAACCTCGGGTACACATCTTGAACGCACCTTGCAGTGCCGTTTTCTTCTTGCAGTTATATATGCACTTTCGGGCCGCCGTCGCCTTGCAGATTTTGAGCTTAACAAGCTTTTGGAAACCGGTTATATGACTCCTTCTGTATATGCCGCCATTGCCTTTGTTGCCTGGGAGCAGAAGGATACTGAAAAATGTCTTTCTTACTACGAAAAATCTTTAAAGGAAAATCCTGCAAATCTTACATCCCTGAATGGACTTGGTTATGTTCTTGCCTGTGAGGACAAGGATCTTACAAGAGCCCTTTCTTTATGTAAGCAGGCAGTTAATAATGCACCTGATTCTGCTGCCTGTCTGGATTCGCTTGGATGGGTATACTATAAGCTTGGCTTGTATGATGATTCAAGAAAGTATCTTGAACAGGCAGAGCTTTTGGACCGCGATAATGAAATAATACTTGAGCATATAAGGCTCTTGAATAAGGCAGGGCGCCAATGAAAAAGTCTTTTTTGTGTTTTTTAGTTTTAACTGTATTATGCTTTTCTGGTTCTGCACAGCAGACTACCTCCAATGCAGGACTTAGTGTTGCCGGTGACAGAATAAGAACCGGCGAAGAAGGCTTTGCTGCAGAGGAATTCCGCAGAGGTGTACAGGCCTTTTATAAGGGTGCCTTTAATGATGCAATAGTACAGTTTGAAAAGTCACTTGCATATCTTCCTAACGATAACCTTATTCTTGAATGGCTGGGTAAGGCCTATTACAAGGCCGGTATGGAGGGTACAGCGCTTTCTTATTGGCAGACAGCCCTGGATAACGGCTACGGCGGATTATTACTCGAAAATAAAATAGAGGTTGTAAAGGATAGACGTGTTACCGGAGACTCTGAGGATAAGCTCATGCGTCTTTCTGAATCTGGCAGCTTTGAAGGTAATGTAAACGGAAATATGATTTTTTCGGGGCCTGTTTCTGTACTGCCAAATTATGACGGAAGCTTTTGGGTAACAGCCTATGCATCAAATGAGCTTTTGCGTATATCACTCAACGGAAAGGTATTGGACCGCATAACAGGACCTCTTGTTGGCTTTGACAGGCCTATGGATATAATCCGCCTTATAGACGGAAATCTTCTTGTAAGCGAAAGTGCAGGGGATCGCCTTGCCGTGCTTACAGAAAACGGAAAGTTTATAAAATATATCGGTTCAAAGGGCCGTGGAGTAGGAAATCTTGTTGGTCCTCAGTATCTGGCACAGGATTCCCTTGGACGCATTTATGTTACCGACTTTGGAAACCGCCGCGTAGATGTTTTTGATGCAGAAGGCAACGGCCTGTATTACTTTGGCGGAAAGAGCGGAGCCTTTAAGGGGCTTAAATGTCCTACAGGTATTGCCGTAGTTGGAGACAGCGTATTTGTAGCCGACGAGGATGCCGGAAGCATTTATGAATTTGACCGTTCCGGAAACTATATCCGTGAGCTGGTAGAAAAAAATACCTTCTCTAAGCCTGAATCGTTAAAGCTTTGGCAGGGAAGCCTTATAGTATGCGATAAAAATAAGATTGTTTCTGTTGATATACAGACCGGTTCAATCTTTGAATATGCAAACACAGGTAATGCACCAAGCCGCGTTACCTCTGCAGTGCCTGATATAAACAACAACGTAATTGTAACAGACCTTAAGGCAGATGAAATTTACATAATGTCTAAGGTTCAGGAGCTTGTAGGAGGTCTTTTTGTTCAGATTGAACAGGTGGATGCTTCTAAGTTCCCTGAGGTTTATGTGGAGCTCAAGGTAGAAAACAGACACCGTCAGCCGGTTGCAGGGCTTGAGCTTGAAAACTTTTACCTTACAGAAAATAAGAGGGCTGTTTCTAACCTGCAGTTTATGGGAAGTGCAGCCAACAATACCTATGCAGATATAACTGTAATTATTGACCGCTCAACCTTGATGAAGAATTATTCTTCGGAGGTAGAGACCGCACTCAAGGAAATTGCTGCTTCCATGAACGGAAGAGGAACCCTTAGGGTAATCTGTGCCGGTGGAGTTCCTGCAACAGAATATACCGGTGTTCCGGACGGCGTTTCTGATTTTACAATAGGGGCGCTCAAAACTCCTTATGCTTCGAATGTGCCTGTAGACCTTGCAATAAGGCTCGCCGCAAATGATTTGATTAATGCTGCCAAAAAGCGCGCAATAGTAATGATTTCGGACGGCTCTGTAACAAGTGCTTCGTTTGCAAAATATACGCTTTCGGAATTAACAGCTTATCTTGCAAACAACTCAATTGATTTTTCGATGATTCAGGTTTCGCAGAAGGCTCCTGATGCAGAATATGATTACCTCATAAACAATTCTTCGGGTGAGCTTTACTACGTGTTCAGACCGGAAGGACTTGGTTCAATTGCTTCTGACATTATTTCAATTCCGCAGGGAACCTACCAGCTCAAGTATGTTTCGGCACTTCAGACAAGCTTTGGCGAAAAATATCTTCCTGTCGAAGCAGAGGTTTACCTTATGAACCGAAGCGGCCGTGACGAAAGCGGATACTTTGCTCCTTTGGAATAAGGTAGTGTTGACGCTGCTGTTTTAGTCTCTAAAAGTTGATTTTTGCTCCAAGCTTATATTCAAGCGAAAGCCTGAAGCTCTTTCCCTGTTCAAAGCCAAACAGAAGACCTGCTCCAGAGGTAATAGAGCAGTTATTTAAGAATTCTATTGAGCTGTCGTGTGCATATTCGTAGGTCTGCTTGTGCCTGTTTTTGCCTTTATCAAGATTAAAATTAAAGGACTCCTTGAGCACAGGCTTTATGTCTATGGTACGCGAAGCCTTCCATACAGCATTTGTAAGCAGGAGCAGCAGGCTTGTTTTTGTCTGCCGGGTCCAGCCGGCTCCAGCCTTAACCTTTACATTGCTAAGACTGTCAAAGCTAAAGGCAGTTGTTATTTCAAGGTAGTCGGAATCCTTAATATTAAAAAGAAGCCTTGCATTATCCATAACATTAAAGGCTGGGCGGGCAGCTTTGTCTTTGGTAAAGCTTATTGATGTATCAAGGGTGTTGGTAAATTCCTCCTGCCTGTACCAGCTGAAGCTCTGCAGGGTGCTGTTGGTGCCAAAAAGGTTTATAAAGCTGTCGGTAAGGTTGAGCTTTATAAGATAGGTTTGTGCAGTGGTTTTATCTGTAAGGCTTTTGCTGTCTGTAAAGGAAGCGCCGGCAGACAAAGGAATAAAAAGGTCTTTTATATCATTATAAAGCTTACGGCGCCACACAAGCTCGTACATTGACGACTGCAGGGTAAGCGTAGTGTTATCTGTGCTGTTTTTTAAGATATAGGTCAGATCGTCGCCGTAATTTTTTCCGCTGTATTTACTGAGCCTTGTGTTTTTGTGGTTGTAGCCAAAGGACAGGGCATTATTTTGTGTTGTAAACGGAAGTGTAAAGCGCCATAAATCCCCGGAGGTAAAGTCTGTGGTGTCCAGTGCATTTTTAGAGCCTGTAAGCTCATAGTCCAGCTGCGGAGAAAGTCCTGCCTTTGGAATTACCGATTTAATTGAAGCAGAAAGCTTTGAGCTTCTTAAGGCCTGAGCCTGCCCTGGTGAAAACTGTAGAGCTGAGGTTTCGTACCAGTCATAAAAATAGGACGGCTTGTTTTTGTTTTGTACCAGAAGCTTTTGTGAAGCATTAAGACCTGCCGCAAGGGTTGTTACGTTTTTGTTTATGTCCAGCTCAAGCTTAAGGTTTGCGTTATAGCCTTGGGTTGAAAAGCCGGTCTGCTTTTTTTGTGCCTGTGCATCTGCGCTAAGCAAAACAGAAAAGGGTTCATAAAGCGGCTTTGTGTCAATTTTAAAATAGTCCTTTTTGCCGTTTACAAGGCCTGTTGCCGAAAATCTGTAGCTTTCTCCAAAATCAAAGAAATTGAAAAGCGGAGCTTGAGTCTCGAGGGAATGTCCCGCGTTGTTCAGGCCGTTAAGGTTTAAGTCTGCATCTGCCTGTGCCTTTATGCCTGCCAGTGTATAAAAGGCATTTGCCGAGGCATTTATATAATGGGTGAGTGTTCCGTCTGTTTTGAGCCCCTGTTCTGACTGTGCTTCTATCTGGCCGTCTTTAAATGTGAGCTTTGCACGGGTAAGGTTTTTGGCTTCAAAAAGTGAATCTGCATCCTTGTAATAAAGCTTTGAAATATAAAGGCTTCCGATGTTTTTCTGTGGGTCTGTTCCGTCCGCCTCTGGAATGAGCGTGATTATCTGAACGCCTGGAGTTATGCTTTTATTAAGGGCAAGCTGGTACTGACTGTCTGCCAAAGGCTTTCCGTCAATAGACACAGTGGTCTGACTGCTTTTTGCAAGGCTTATGCTAAGTGTATGTGTGGAGCCGTCACAAAGGGATTGTGTTACTTCCGGTGTAAGACTAAGGCTAAGGGCCTGGTTTGAATCAGAATCGCTAAGCTCAAGCGTAAACGCTGCCGGGGAGGTAATTGCAAAATCAAGGTTTATGGTTTTGTATAAAGAAAAATCTGCGGCTTCAAAATAGGTAATTGCAGTTACAGTTTTATCTGAAGCCTCTGAGGCTGTGGCTGTAAGGCTCCATTCAAGCTCTGCCTGTGTTTTATTGTAAAGCCTTGTTTGTGCAATAATTTTGCTTCCGGTATTTACCTGCATCAAAGGATATATGAGGCTGTAAGGACCTGCATAAAGCGTTGCTTTTGCATTGTCTGTGCCTGCCGTATAGGTGTCTTTTACGATAATAATTTTTGCATCATGACCGGCGGTAAGTCTGGCCCTTTGCTGTGGTGTAAGGTTAATTCTAACTGTCTGCCATTGCGCTTTATTCAGGTCCAGAGGAATAAGTACATTTTTGTCGGCAAGAGAAGTAATTTCCCATACAGGCAGCTCGCGGTTTAAGGAATCCTGACCTGCTCCAAGCATAAGGAAAACACGGCAATTTTGGTTTGCAAGACCTGCATCTGGTAAAAATGCCATTTCAAATTCGCTTGCCTTGTAAAGGGAGTCTGCATTACTCAAGGCTATTTGTACGCAGGCCCAAAGGTTTTGTGTCTGGCCTGCAGCGCTTGTGCTAAAATCATAGGAAACAGGAAGCTTATAGCCGCTTATTTTTTTGTCTGACTTTCCCTGGCAGTTATTTACAGTAAAATTGTCCTGGGCTTTAAGAGCGGGCAGGGCACTTGAGACAGGAGCTTCTTTTACAGCCTCTGCGGAATTCTGTCCAAGATAGAAGGTCTGGTTTGAGCTGTCGGAATAGGTATTTGCCACTAATAGCCCTGCCAGGTTTGGATTTGTAAAGGCAGTGCTTATGGCATCGCTCAAAAATAAAAAGTCGTTTTTGTAGCTTATACCTGCTGTAAGAGCAGAAAAGGTCTGCTTTGAATTATTTACAGTGGCATAATCATCCTTTTGAATAAGAGGATAAAGACCGGTATAGCTTATGTCAAAAAGAAGCTCCGGCGTAAAGTTATACATAAAGCCTGCGGCTGCTGCAAAGGCACCCTGTTCAAGCTTGTTGCTTTCTTCATAATAGGTAATGTATATTTTATCAAGCTCCGAAACAGGGGTGTCAAGCTTTACAAAGCCTGTTCCCTTGTCGTAGGTGGCAGGTACAGGCCTTCCGTTTATATAAGCCTGGACAGAGCCGCTTTGAACAAATTTTCCTATATCAAAATCCTTTACCGGCGTTGTTGTCGTTGCAGCAAAAACAAGCGGGGACTGGCTGCCCTTGTACAGATAAAGCTCTGGTAAAAAGTCTGCAAAAGGATAGCGAACCTGTGGATCAGAAAAATCGCGGGAGGCAGCTTTTTTATAAATTCCAACTGTATTTGACTGCTCAAGGCTTTCAAAAGCGGCAAAATCTGCCGTAGAAGCATAAAAATCCTGGTATTCCTGTTTTGAACCACTATCAATTACCGAATATTGGGCACCGGAATTACTTACACCGGCATAAAAAAGCGAGCAGGAAAAGGGTAAAAAGCTGTCCGGGGACTGAATTATAAAGCCCGGCCTTCCGTTTATTGTGGTAGTTAAGGCCTGCTCTGTAAGTGTAGAAAAATCAGAGGGCTTGAGACCCGTTTTTCCTGTAAGACTACTGGCAAAATAGGTCTGTACGCTTCCTGCAAAGGTGGAAGCATCATCATAAGAGCCGGTTGCAGCAAGCAGGGTCTGGCAGTCGCTGTCAGAATTAAACGTAATTATGATATAAGGGGCGGCAGAAGAAACAGTCTGCTGGAGTATAATGCTCCTGTTTGTAATAATCAAAAGTCTTTGGGATGCAAGAATTACATAATCACCTGCTGCAAGCTTTGAAAGCTTTATACCGTTTACATCTGTATAGCTGCCGTTTGTATCCTGAATATAAACTGAATCAATAAGGCTTATTTCATCCGACGGAAGGTAAAACATATAGGAATTAAGGTAAGTGTCCAGGTTTGATTCGGTTACAGTTACACGGTTATTGCCGTAAAAGGTAACGCTTTTTGCATTTATCATGTCGTAGCGCAAAAGAATATCGCTTTTCCAGCTGGAAGCAGCAGCGTCTTCAAAATGAAACATCAAGCCCGGAGCCTGATTTTCTCCGCCTCCAAGACCATAGCCTGTCAAAGTAGAAGAATATTCCGTAGGAAAGGTAATGCCTCTGTTTGAAAGCTTAAATTCCTTTAAGTACCCGTCGTTTTTGTAGCCGAAGGTCCAGCTGTTGTGCTTAAACTCATCAAGGAATTCCATGGAAAAATAAAAGGCCGGGGTTATCTGAATAAAGGCACTAAGATCTACCTCCTGCTTAAAAACAGGAAGGGGTGCACTAAAGCCAAAGGGGTTTGAATAACCAAAGCTTGTGTTCAGCGAGCCGGTAAAATCTCCCTTCCAGTAGCCGCTTATATCCCAGGAGGATTCCTGCTGTTCTGCTTGTTCCTGTGCAAAAAGTCTTGCGGGGGCAGAGCAAAAAAGGACGGCACCAAGCACAAAAGCAAGGACTGCCTTAACACCCTGTGAAATATTTTGCAGCATGCGAGCCTTATGTATTTTTATTTCCGGATGCTTTTTTTCAAGGTTTAAGATGGCGCTTTCTACCTTTTGTTTTTTTTCTGTTCCGTCATCAAAAAGGCTTTGCTGCTGTGACTTTTGTGTGGCTTCAATATTTTCCAGGGCAATTCCTATGAGCCTTATGCCGCGGCCCTGTTCGTATTTTCGTTCAAAAAGCTCCTTTGCCCGTGCATAAAGCGAATCAAGCGTAAGGACATAATCGCTAAAGGTCTGCTGAACCGAAACCGTGGTAAAATCTTCATAGCGTATCTTAACCATAACGGTTTTGGAAAAGCCTTTTTCGCGCAAAAGCCTGAACATAACCGAATGGCACAGCTCCAGAATTGTCGTTTCTGCTGTATAGGAATCGGTAACATCATAAGGAAAGGTTGTTTCATTGCTTATAGAATGTGACTTGGTCTTGCGGTCAAAATCTACTGCTTCTATACCGCGCACAACGTCATAAAGAAAGCTTCCTGTATTTTCACCAAACATAAAAATAAGTGCTTCCCTTGATTTTTCGTGAATGGCCCGTGTGGTGCGAAGTCCTGCAGACTTAAGGGCCTCCTGGGTTTTGTCGCCTATTCCCCAGACCTTTTTGAGCGGAAGATTTAGCATAAAGTCTTCTTCCTGACCTTCCTGTATACAGTAAAAGCCGTCGGGCTTATTCATGTCGGAGGCAATTTTGGCAAGATATTTTGTTGGCGCAAGTCCTACAGAAACCGTAAGTCCTGTCTGCTGCTTTACAGCTTCCTTTATTTTATAAGCAGTCTGCTCCGGAGGTCCAAAAAGCTTTTCGGTTCCGGTAAGGTCTATAAAGGCTTCGTCAATACTGATCTGCTGAATATCTGGTGAAAAGTCGCGGAAAATATTCATTATCTGATACGATAGCTCTGCATAGCGCTTCATGTTGCCGTGTACATAAATGCCGTCGGGACACAGCTGATATGCCTTTGATACCGGCATGGCACTGTGAACTCCATATTTTCGTGCTTCGTAGGAGGCGGTAGAAACTACACTTCGTTTTTCTCCTGGAAGTCCGCCTACAATTAAGGGCTTTCCTCTGTATTCCGGATGATCCAGCTGTTCTACAGAGGCAAAAAAAGCGTCAAGATCTACATGCAGAAAATAATGCTTTACTTGTGTCATTCAGAGCCCTCAATATTCAGCCTTTTTGTAAGCGAATAGTACTGGTCGTTTTGGGGAAGATAAAATATTTCATCAACAATTATTGTCTGACTTGCAGAGCCGGTGCCATAGTTAAATTCAAGGTTTTCCGAAGGATAAAGGGGCAGGGAAAAGCACACTTTATTTTTTTCAAGAGAAATAAAATCATTTTCGGAATAAAGAACCGGACTGGACTGTTCATCTGCAGATTCAATTGTGAGCGAAATATAAACCGGTGTGGCCGGCGAAGAAAGATTAATTGTCCTGATTATGTCAGAAAAAATCTTTTTATCCTTGTACGAAACCAGAAAATCTGCACCGCCTGTTCCCTCCGAAAGCATTTGAACTGTAATGACCTTGTCCTGTCCTTTTTTGCTTGAATAAAAAATGCGGTTCAAAAGCAAAAGCACAATAAAAACAAAAAGATAGGTACAGCCGATTACCAGGGCATAAAGGCGCTTTTTGGTATAATACTTTTTAAATGCATTAAACAGACGAAGCAGCATAAGATAAACAGGCAGTATGATAAATGAAAGCAAGAAGGGCTGTGTGGCACTGTTTATGAGCAGCTTGTGGAGGCTTGTAATGTCTGAGGTATTAAAAAGCGCATTAATATACGGAATGAACGGAACAATAAGAAAAACAGTAAGAATTATGTGAATCCAGTTTCGTCTGAAAATGAGGGAAATTACCGAAACCGCATAAATGAGCAGAAAAATCGGAAAAAGTGAAATATCAAGTAAGGTAAAAAGCAAAAGATTTATAAAGGTGTCTAAAACTAAAAGAAAATCAAGCGAACGGGTAGTGTATTTTTTTAAAAGCGACAGGCTCAGCATAAAAAACAGCGAAACCAGCAGCATGGAAACCATAATCTGAACAATTATAAAGCCGAAAACGGTATACGAGGTTAATGAACGCGTAAAAAGCTTGTAAAAGCCTTTTCCTGCAAAGGTTCCTGCCAGAGTCAGTAAAAAAAGCACCGGAAGTACATACCAGTTTGCTCTTATTTCCTGCCAGAATTCTACCCTTATGTTTTTGTTGATAAAGCTAAGGCAGGCAAAAAGCAGGAGTCCCAGAATAAGAAAAACCAGCAGCAGCCTTATGAGCCTTATTTCCGAAAGCCAGATAGCCTTTCCGAAAAAGCGGAACATAAAGGTGTGGGAGTCGTTGCTCTGGTACATGGAGGTTTTATAGGACTCTACAAGCGAAAGAATAACCTCCTGTGCATGAGATGCATCCTTTATGCCGGCAGAAATACAGGGAATGTCTGCATTTAAAAACGCCAGAAAGGCCTTGTCTTCGGAAAAAGTAAAATCTGCAACCTGACTTATAAAAACAAGGGGAAGTCCGTCGGTCATCCTTGCATTTTTAAAGGCTTCGAACATGTCCTTGAGCATCCAGGAAGGGGCATGCTTTCTGTTGCTTCCTGTTATGATGGCGTTTTTACCGGCTGTAAGGTCCATGAGCACGGCATTATTCTGAACATTTGTATCCAGCGACTGAACAAACACGTCGGCACCGTAAATTATGTTTTCCATGTCAAAGGCATTGCGGTTTCCAAAGCTCAAAACCACTGTGGAGTTGTAATTCTGCTGGCTTAAGGCCTCAAAAACCGGCACAAGATGCTCTTTGTTCTGCCAGGCATCTTCCATATAAAAAAACAGAATAAAATTGTTGTCAGACACTGTGTCTTTTGGGGAGAATTTGACGATAATATTATATGGCAGGCTGTTTGTTCCGCCTGCTACAAGAGATTGAACTGAAGGCGAAAAGCCGTTTTTTTCAATATAATTGAACATTGAATTGCACAAATCTATTCCCATAAGAGTGGATTGCTGCGAAAAAACAGAAAAGTTCAGGTTTAAAAGCATTGAGAAAAATAAAAGCTTTATGAGAGATTTTTTGCGACAGTTCATTCGTCTTTAGTTTATTATTTAAGTGTTTACAATGCAAGACCCTTATTGTATAATAAGAAAGATAAATATATATATTAAAAAAAGTAAAATTGAGAAGGTAACATGAGCGCTTCTGACAAAAAATTTATAATTGAATTGCCATTAAAAGTAATCCTCACAGAAGATGGTGCATCAAATTTTATTAGTCATAATAAAAAATTAATGCGCTTCCGTCTTGCTGATAATGTTGATGAGTATGGTATTTCATTAAATAAATTTTCTCCGCAGTCAATTCAAAGCATGATCCTTTTGGATTATATTTCCAAAATCGAAATTTCCATGTCGGAATTTGTTTCTTCACGACAGGAGGTTATGGATCTTTCTAAGGTTGTAGTTTATTCCCTTTTGTACAAGCAGTTTGACCGCGACGTATATTCAGCACTCATTCAGTGTGAATGTGTACGCAAGCATAACCGTGCAAATCCAAGCCACCTTATTGATGAAAAGACTCAGATGAGTGAACGCCAGCTTCGTTCAATCCTTCAGAATAAGGAAAATATAATTCAGCAGACAAGACGCAATATTCTTGATCCAATCTGGAAATCAATAATGACAAATCCGGATTATTCGGATGAAGAAAAAAATATCTATCTGCTCATGTCCGAAAAATTTATGAACAGACTTGGCCTTATGAACTGGTATATTATCACCCTGTTCCACAAGGCAGACGGCGCCAACGAAATGTTCATTGCCATCCGAAACCTGCTAAGCTCTTACATGGAAAAATCAAAGGTTGCAGAGTATATTTCGGTAATGGTTATGGAGCTTGCGCTCAACAACGAAAACACCAATATCCGTAAAGAAGCAAGAAACATGTATCAGGATATTGAAGACATAGATGCCCTTATTTTTGATCCGGAGGTTCGTGCTAAGATTGTAGCAGAGCTGCAGCGCAACCACGAGCTTGTATTTATTTCATGGAAGCTTGGAGGAGGTTCATCTTCCATCGGTAAGCAGGGTAAGCTTTCTATTACGCTTTATAACAAGGATGATGAGTTCCAGGAAGTAAAGGAAAACATCGATAACGCAAAATCTTCTAACACTGCAAACAAAACACTTATAGACTTTTACCGCGAACTGCCGGACGGACAGGAAGGAACAGACCTTGGTTTGTACTATCTTTCTTATCTGGATGATGCGTGCAAGAAGGTTAATGTTAAGTTTGAATCACTGGTAAACCAGTTCTCTGCAAGTGAGCTTACCGTTATTACGCTTAACTTCAATTTCTAATATATGAGCAGTCCCTTACACAACGTAAAGTTTACAAAGTCTCTTTATGCCTCACTTACAGCACTTGTAATTTTTTGCTGTGCAATCTGTTCATGTTCAAATGTCGTAATTCAAACCACCGAGGCAAAGCTTTCTGTAGTTTTTGATTATGATTCCTACGAGGAGCTTCCGAATGCACGTCTTAGTGTTTTTGTAGAAGCCTCGTCGGATCCAAACAGACTCGAAACAATAACAGTCACCTGCAAACAGCGGGAATATATCTGGGAATCGGACGAGCTGGTTCGTGCACAGAACAACGAGGTAAAATACTGCGGACTTACAAACATTGTAATGCCTCCTCAGGAAAAAATACCGTCGGGTGAATACACAGTAACCTATATCCAGGCAGACAACGAAAAAAAGGAAATGAAGGCCACCTTAAATTATGACCAGAGCTTTTATGAAACTAAGGCCGCTGATGTAGGCCTGCTCATGCAAAAATATCTTGGTTCAAAAATGCTTACAATTTATGGCGAGGAAAACAGCATTCTTTATTACGGTCCGCGTTCTGCACAATATTCAGATGCCAGAGGAATATGGAACGAATACAGGGATGCGCAGGAATTTCAGGAATCCTGGGTTTCTTCTTCCGGTAATGTAGTATGCAATCTGCCTGTTGAAAAAGTTGTTCCAGGCAATTAAAATATAAGGAAAGACATGGATAACGACAATTTAACTAACACTACTGAACAAAAAGCTGAAACAGACCCATTACCCGCGTCGTACAGGCGCACAGTAAAAACCTTTGTTATGCGCATTGGACGCATGACTGCCGCACAGGAGCGTTCTTATAACGAGCTGGCTCCGGCGTGGTGTATTCCCTTTGAAAATAAAAAAATAAATTTCGTAGACGTTTTTGGAAACACTAACCCGATTATCATAGAAATTGGCTTTGGCATGGGTGATGCAACCGCTGCCCTGGCACAGGCTAATCCAAATATAAACTATCTTGGAATTGAGGTTCACCGTCCCGGAGTAGGCAAGCTGCTTGGCGAAATAAAAAAGCGTGACCTTAAAAATCTTTATCTTATAGAATACGATGCTCTTGATGTCCTTGAATATATGGTGGGCGATAATTGTATAAACGGCTTTCATATTTTCTTTCCGGACCCATGGCCTAAAAAACGACATCACAAGCGCAGACTTGTACAGCGTCCAAAAACCGATTTGTTTGCCCAGAAGCTGGCACCGGGCGGCTACCTGTATTTTGTAACCGACATAGAAGAATATGCAGAGTTTGCACTGGAGCAGCTGGAAAATACTCCTCACTTAAAAAATAAATACAAAGGCTTTGCCGAGCCGCAGAGCTGGAGAGCCCAGACAAAGTTTGAACGCAAGGGCATGGCTGCCGACCGCAAAATTACCGAACTGTTTTTCGAAAAGGAATAAAGGGCTGGAGGCAGGGAATGGACTTGTTTTTGTCACAGCGTATCTCCGAGCTTGAAAAACTCATTGCAAAATATCAGGCATCATATTATAACGGCGAAGCAGAGATAAGCGATGCCGAATTTGATAAGCTTTGGGATGAGCTTAAAGAGCTGGATCCCGCAAACGCAATCCTTCAGCGCGTTGGTGCCGACTCCGGCAATTTTGAAAAAATCCATCACATTATGCCAATGGGCAGTCAGGAAAAGGCTGCAAACCCTGAGCAGTTTATGGCCTGGGCACAAAAGCATCAGTATGATCAGTATCTTGTAGAATATAAGCTGGACGGAGCTTCGCTTGAGCTTCAATACGAAAACGGATATCTTGTCTGCGCCGTTACCCGTGGAGACGGAAGCATTGGCGACGACATAACTGCAAATGCAAAAAAAATGAACGGAGTGCTTCCCGCAATTTACAAGGACGGAAGCCTTGTTCCTTTTACAGGTGGTGTTCGCGGTGAAGTTATAATGACCCACGAGGTGCACAAGCGTTATTTTTCGGACAAGGCCAACTGCCGTAATGCTGCCAACGGTCTTATGAAACGCAAGGACGGAAAGGGCAGTGAATATCTTAAGCTCATTGTTTACGATGCCTTGAGTACAAACGGTGTTTCTTATTTTAATAACGAGCAGGAAAAAATCCGTTGGCTTATGGATTCGGGCTTTAATGTTGTAAGGCTTGTAATCTGCCGCGACGCAGAGCGTGTAATTGCCTACCGTTCAAAGATAATGGAAGAACGCCAGGACTTGGAATATGATATTGACGGACTTGTCGTAAAGGAAAGCAGAATAGATTTTGAAGATGCCTCGCGCGCAAGACCGGACCGCCAGATTGCCTTTAAGTTCAGCCTTGAAGAAGCAGTTACAGTTTTGCGCAGCGTAGAGTGGAGTCAAAGCGGTGCTACCTATACTCCGGTCGCAATATTTGATGAGGTTGCTCTTAACGGAACAAAGGTTCAAAGGGCAAGCCTTGCAAACCCAGATACAATGCGCAAGCTTGGTGTAAAAATCGGTAGCCATGTTGTTGTCGTAAAGCGTGGAGAAATCATTCCAAAAATAGAAGGCGTTGTAGAAGAAAAGGGTGAAGCAGCCCAGGGCTTAAGCGAAATTGAATATCCTGTTGTGTGCGAAACCTGTGGTACAAAGCTTGTGGATGAGGGCTCGCGCCTTTACTGTCCAAACAAGCAGTGTTCAAAGCGTGTGCTTCATCAGCTTTTAAAATTTCAGCAGGTCGTTGATATCCGTGATCTTGGAGAAACACTTATCACTCAGCTTTTTAAAGACTCAAGACTCAAGTGTATTTCGGACATTTATACACTTACGGTAGAAGAGCTGGTGCCATACTTTTTGAATGAAGAAAGTCAGGAGGCCGATAAACGTTCGCTTGGGGCAGAAAAGGTCTATAAAAGTATACAAGCTCATAGAAATATGACGCTTCCTGTGTTCCTTGCGGGCTTTGATATAGAAGGCTTTGGCGAAACACTTGCAGAAAAGCTTGTTCAGGCAGGCTATAATACTCTGGAAAAGCTTCTTGCAGCCACAGAGGATCAGATTGCCGATGTATACGGCTTTGCCCAGATTATGGCACATACAATTGTCCAGGGACTTGAAGAAAACGCAAATGAAATGCGTACCCTTGTAAACGACGGTATCATAACTATAAAAAGTCTTGATAACGGAAAGCTTGCAGGTAAATCCTTCTGTTTTACAGGCGAGCTTGTTACCATGAAGCGTCAGGATGCAGAACAGCTGGTAAAGCAGAACGGCGGAATGTGTAAGTCTTCTGTTACAAAGGATTTGACCTATCTGGTTACTAATGATACAACCAGCGGTTCAAGCAAGAATGTAAAGGCAGCCTCGCTTGGTATTCCTGTAATTACAGAGGAACAATTTTTGCAGCTAATTAAATAGAGAATAAAAAGCGTATGGAACAAAAGACATCAGGTGTATTAAAGGATTTTTTTATTTCTCTTTTAAGCGTCTTAGCAATAGTTTATATTCTGTTTAATATATATACCTTTTACTCTGTTTGGAGATGCAGTACAAATCTTGTGCAGCCTCCTCAGCAGGAATATATAAGGCTCATCATTTATGGAACTTCTTCTACCCGTGACGGAAATACAATAAGCGCTGCCTTTTCTATTGTGGACACAAACGGAAACGAAATTGCAAGGATTGAGCGTTCCTGGACTGGTAATTATCTTGCCGTTGAATTTGCGCAGTCGGACTTTGACGGAAAAAGCTTTTTGTTTCCTACCAATATTTATGGAAAGGACCGCATAATGCAGTCCAAGCCTAACGGCAAAAAAAAGACTTCGCTCGAAAAATTTTATGATGATAATAAACAGTGCCTGCTGCTTGGCTTTGGTTCAAGCTATGAGGAACGCAACGATCTTTATAAAATTGCGCGCTTTACAACAAGAAAGGTGCCTGTTTTATCGTTCGGGCACATTTCCAATTATTCAATAGATCTTTCGGAATGCAAGATAAACCGCTACTATTCAATTCAGCGCACAAGTGACGGACGGCTTATCGTTGTGGAATTATAGCTTGTCGGGTCAAGCCCGACAAGGACAATTTGTTTATTCATTATCAAAGGTAAAATCGTTCAGGAAAAATTCCGGTCTTACGGCGCTTCCGTTGAGGCGCATTTCCCAGTGAAGGTGAGGACCTGTAGCAAGACCTGTTGATCCGGACTTACCTATAAGGTCGCCCTGTTTTACCATGTCGCCTTCTTTTACTTCCATTTTTGAAAGATGATAGTAAAGGCTGTAAAGGCCAGGCAGATGTTCTACAACAATACTCCAGCCGGTAGAGATGCGGTTTTCGGCCATTACAACCTTGCCGTCTGCACAGGCACGAACCTCAGTTCCTTCCGGAACACCGTAATCGTTTCCATTATGCATGTCCGAGCTTTTCTTTCCGTTGGAATAAACATATTCGCGGCGGTCTCCATACCAGGCGGTATAACGTGTTGAGGTAGTTGGACTTGTAAACGGCTTTAAGGTATATACATCTGATGCAATGCTTGTATAAAGAATGTCATTAAGCTTGTTTATCTGAGCCATGCGTTCAGGGCTTGTATCGCTTTTTATTGCAGTGTTTGAATCATTTAATTCCAGAACCTCTTTGTTAAAGGTTCGTGACTGGAAGGTAAGCGGAAGTGTAAATTCATTTGTATCTTCATCGCTGAAAGAAAAGATAACCTTAAGGTAATAGCTGCCCGAGGTGAGCCAGGCAGAAGCAGGAACTCCGCAAAGCAGGTCGGCATAAGTCTGATTATTCTTTTTCTTTCCTACAGAATAAAAGTTTGCCTTTTCAATTATTGTTTTATCTTTATAAAGCTGCAGTGCGCCTTTTTTTTCTGCGTCTGTCTTTGATTTTTTATGATTTTTTGGAGTTGTAATTTCCATGCGTACAAAAACAGCATCACCCGGAATTAAAACCTCATTATAGGTAACCGAAAGACTGTAATTTTCAGACTGAAATACTGCGTTTTTTGCAAAGCAGAAGGCAGCCTCTGCCAGAACCAGAAGAATTATCAAAAACTTTTTCATGACTTTCTCACTTCCTTTAACCTTAACTGCGGGGTTACCGTTCCGTTAAAGTAATTTCTTACGATTGTATACAGAATATCGTAGCTTTGACCTACGACAATTTCCTTGCCAAGCTTGTCTGCCTGTCCAAAAAACATGCCCGGAAACTTGTATTTTCCAAATTCAAAAACAAGCTTGAGCGATAAAGGTTCTTTTTTACCCTGAATAAGAGCGTCAACAACCTTTACTTTTCTGGTAGTCAGTATAAGCTCCTGATTTTCTGCTCCAAACGGTTCAAGCTTATCTAGTATTTCAAAGGTTTGCGGAGTCAGATATTCAGAAGGAATTTCTGCATCTATATTAATATCGAGATTTTCCTGCTCCAAGTTTATAGAAGGAACAATTTCTTTTATTTTTTGATTGAATAAATCAAGGCGTTCCTGGGCAAAGCTAAAGCCTGCTGCTGCATTATGTCCGCCGTAGTTTATAAAAAAGTCGCCGAAGTGGGCAAGAAAGCTTGTTGTCACAAGTCCACGGCAGCTTCGCATGGAGCCCTTGTAAACATTATCACATCTGGTAACGACAATTGCCGGAACATTGTATTCCTGCATAAGGCGGCTTGCAATATTTCCTGTAATGCCCGCATGAAGCTCTTCATTTACGATTGTACAAAGCTTGTTGTTGTTATCGTTAAGGCTTGAGGTAATATTTTCCTTAATCTTGTACATTCCAAGATTTACAAGCTCCTTGCGTTTTTCATTAAGCTCAAATATTTTTACGGCAAGCTGATTTCGTTCAGACGGTGAGTCAGAAATTAAAAGTGAAAGGGCCAGATCTGCCTGACCAAGTCTTCCTGCGGCATTAAGGGCAGGGGTAACGGTCCAGGATAAATCTGTAGAGGTAATGGCCGGTGTAGATATTTTAAGCTGGGCAAAAAGCTCGGCAAGGCCTGTACGCGGACCGTTTTCTTTTATGGATGCAATTCCGTTTTTGACAAAAATGCGGTTTTCGTTTTTAAGCGGCATTATATCTGCAATGGCGGCAAGGGCTACCAGCTGAAGATCCCGCTTTTCGTTTTGCGCAAGATTTTTATTATTGAGCAAAATTGATTTTTTACAGTAGGTTACATAAAGATTAAAAAGTGAATCAATTGTGCGGGCAGGGTTTTCATCATATTTTGCAATGGTTGAACCGGCATTAAGCTGTGCAGTAGTTTTGCCTTTAAGTGAAGGAAGGATTTTTGTAACTTCACTCTGTAAATCGTAAATGCTGAATTCTACGCCGCTTCCAAAAATCTGTGAAAGTAGTGTTTTGGTCTGCGCCGCATTCCAGGCATAAATAACCTGACCCTGCAAAAAGTAAGGAAGCTTAAGGTCGTAAATAGAAGTTTTGCCGGGAACAATTGTTTCCACCACCTCCTTAACCTTAACCAGATTCCTGATTTTCACACAGGAGATTGTAATGGATTCTGGGGAGTCTGAGGCACTCGAAGGATCGGAATCAGATTCCACCTCCATTATACAAATTTCTGAATTATAAAAATCTGTATTTGAAAAGCGAAGTGCACTTACAAGCTTATAGGCAACGGCAGCACCCGAAATGTCTACAAAAGGATAGCCTGAATCCGGTGCTTTTGGATCGAGTATTACAACTGCAGCGGGAAGGTTTTCCGGAGCATTGTGATGGTCGGTAACAATTACGTCAATTCCAAGGCTTACTGCATAGTCAATTTCTTCGTAGTTTGAAATACCGCAGTCAACTGTAATTATGAGCGTACCCTGTTCTGCAGTAAAATCATCAACAGCCTGTTTAGAAAGTCCATAGGCTTCGGTTTCTAGCGGGAGACGGCAGCGAACATCTGCTCCGCGTGCCTTTAAATAGTCATAAAGAATTGTTGTACTGGTAATACCGTCAACATCACGGTCACCAAAGATAAGGATTTTTTCGCCTTCTTCAAGAGCCTGAGTAATTCGTTCAACGGCATCTTCCATTGAATTAAAAAGAAAAGGATTGTGTTCAAAGCGAAGGTCATTTTCAAGATAGTAAAGGATATCCTTGCCCTGAGTGATTCCGCGCCTTACAAAAATGGACGCAAGGATTTTATCTATATTATATTTCTGGCATAGCGGTGCTATCTGCTGCACCGTCACCGGACTTTTCACCCAATTATTCAATTTTTCCCCTCATGTATAGTTATAGTAACGTCGTAGATTGCTTCGTCGCTACGATCCTGTCGCAGAGCTTACCGACATTTTGCTACGCAAAAGTCGCGCAATGACGGTCATTGCGAGCCCGAAGGGCGTGGCAATCCACGTTATAATATCCCAGTTCCTGTTTTAATTGTATTCATTTCTGTTTCAAGGTTTTTTTCCAGCAGAAAAAATACAAACTGCTTTATTTCTTCATAAATTGCTTTGTCTACGGGTATTTTGCGTACCTCAGAGGGCGGTAAAGCAGAAACAGCAGCCAGATACATGACCGCTTCATTTTTTACAGGAATTAAATGTGTTGATTGTTCGTCCCGCTCCCACGTAAAACAATTGTCTATTATATTATAATACGAAATTGTCCGTGTTGCAAATGCCTGAGCCTCACTTGTATCAGGTCTTATACCCATAAGCTCAAGATAACGCCATAAAAAACGGATGAGTCCAAGCCTGGACTGTTCTTCGTCACAAAGCTCCATACCGTCCATAAAGCCCTGAATGAGTGTAAAACAATGCTCAGGACTTCCTGCACAGCGGGTTTTTATGGCAAGCTCTGCGGCAAGAGACGCGGCATACTGCTTAAAAAGGTTCTGGCCAAAGCTTGAGTGATAGTTTGTCACTTCCATATCGCTAATTTTGGTCTGTTTTTTTTCAGGGTTTTCGTAAAGCCATATTTTTCCCGAATGCCACTGTGCAACAAGGGAACGCAATTTTGATTTTGGGCCCCCGTAAAGCGTTGCATAAATAACTCCCTTGTCAGGAGTTAAAAGTGTGACAGAATTATTGTTTTCGCCAGTCGGTTTTAAGTTGAGGATAATGGAATTTGTGTAATAAGAACGCTGCATTTTTATTATGGCCCTTCGAGAGCCTCAGGGACCACGTCATTGCGAGGAGCGCAGCGACGTGGCAATCCATAAACTTTATTTTCCCTGGCCGTAGTAGGCATTTGGTCCGTGCTTGCGCATATAATGCTTATTAACAATATAATCCGGAAGCGGTGTAGCCTGCGGGTTGAGTGCAAGGGTGTTCAAGGCCATCTTACAGATTTCTTCCAGAACTGTTCCGTTGTAAACAGCCTTTTCTGCAGTTTTGCCCCAGGCAAAAGGTCCGTGGCCGCCGCAGAGCACCATGTTTATTTCACTTGGATTAAGTCCAAGCTCTGCAAAGTGCTTTACGATGAGAAGACCTGTTTCCTTTTCGTAGTCTGATTCAACTGCCTCTTTGCTAAGGTAAGGGGTACACGGAATAGCCTTCTGGATGTGGTCTGCATGAGTGGTACCAAAAAGAGGTACGCTTTTTACAGCCTGTGCCCAGCTTACGGCAAAGGTTGAGTGTGTGTGGATGATTCCGCCAACCTCTGCACCCTTGTTTACTGCAAATTCTTTGTATAAAACTGCGTGGGTAGGGGTATCGCTCGAAGGATTCATGCTGCCATCTACCTTGTTACCTTCCAGGTCAATGATTACCATGCTTTCCGGTGTAAGCTCCGGGTAAGGAACTCCACTAGGCTTGATTGCAAAAACGCCCTTGTCCTTGTCAAAGGCACTGACGTTTCCCCAGGTGTAAAGAGCCAGATGGTTCTCAGGGATTTTCATATTGGCTTCGTAAGCCTGAAGACGAATTGTTTCGTAAGTCATATGTATTCTCCAATGTGGATTGCTTCGCTTCGCTCGCAATGACGTTTATCGTCACCGTCATTGCGCGACTTTTGCGTAGCAAAATGTCGGTAAGCTCTGCGACAGGAGCGTAGCGACGTGGCAATCCATATATTTATAGGCACTCTACTGCTGCCTTCTCAATGCTCAGACCTTTCATGTATCTTTCAAAGTAGATATTGAAGGATTCAACCAGTTCTGCTTCAGGAGCAGAGGTTGTCTTTTTGCAGGTGCCGAATACTTCGCTGTTGAGGAAGTCTGAAAGAACCTTACCCTTGCTGTCTGCGCTGTAGGCTGCAAGAAGAGCCATGCCCCATGGGCCACCTTCACCGGCTGTTTCCATAGCACTTACGCTTGTTTTCATAGCAGCTGCCATGTATTTAAGACCTGCTTCTGTTTTGAAGTAACCGCCGGCGCCTGTCATGCTTTCTACAGGAACCTTTTCCTTGTCGTAAAGAATATCCATTCCGGCACGCAAAGCACCAAGAGAAGTAAACATCTGAACGCGCATAAAGTTTGCAATGTTGAATTTAGCATTTTCGGCACGTACAAAAAGAGGGCGTCCGCTTGTAAAGCCTGTGATTGTTTCACCGGAAAGGTAGTTGTATGCCAACAGACCGCCGCAATCCTTGTCTGCTTCGAGTGACTTGTTAATCAAATCATCAAAGAACTTACCGATTTTTGGAATGTCGTTACCGCACATAGTCTGTGCAACCTCGTAGAAAAGGTCCATCCAGTAGTTGTGTTCGCCAGTACAGTTATTACAGTGAACCATAGCTACAGGATAGCCGTCCGGGGTAGTAACAATATCAATAATGCCAGGGTAAACGTTGGCAAGGTCTTTTTCCAATACAACCATGCTGAACACAGAGGTACCTGCACTGATGTTACCGGTTTTAGCCTTTACGCTGTTTGTTGCAGCCATACCGGTTCCAGCATCTCCTTCCGGAGGACAGAATGGAATACCGGCTGTAAGGTCTCCGCTCGGGTCTAGGAACTTAGCACCAGCTTCGGTCAAAGTGCCTGCAGCTTCACCGGCCATCAAAACCTTAGGGAATACCTCATTGATTTTGAAGTTGTATTTAGAAACTTCTGGCAAGGCTTCAAACTTAGAAATATATTCAGCATTGTAATCTGCCTTTGAGCCGTTGAGCTTTACAGGGAACATACCGCTGGCATCACCAACACCGATTACCTTCTGGCCTGTAAGCATGTAGTGAATATAGGCTGCAAGTGTATAAACGTTCTTAATCTGTGGAACGTGAGCTTCATTCTTAAGAATTGCCTGATAAAAATGGCTGATTGACCAGCGTTCAGGAACAGGGAAGTTGAACAATTCAGACAATTTGAGGGAAGCTTCGCCTGTAATAGTATTACGCCAGGTTCTGAAAGGAACTAAAAGCTTTTCGTCCTTATCAAAGGCAAGGTATCCGTGCATCATGGCAGAAATACCACCAGCCTTGAACTTTGTAAGCTTGATTCCATATTTTTCCTGAACATCCTTTTTGAGTTCTGCGTAACAGGTCTGAAGTCCTTCGTGAATCTGTGTAAGAGGGTAAGTCCAGATGCCGTTTTCGAGGGAGTTTTCCCAAGTGTATGAACCACCGGCAATTGGTTCGTATTTTTCGTTAATCAGCACAGCCTTGATACGTGTTGATCCAAATTCAATACCCAAAACAGCCTTTCCGGCTTCGATAAGTTCTTTATTTTCCATTTTGTTAATCCTTTTACTATATTATAACGCAAAAATGAGGAAAATAAATAGAAAATATTATTTAAAAGGTATGAATTTTTTAATTCCTAATTCAAAGTTCCTTCTACCAGAATATATATTGCGCTTTTAAGCTTATCAATGTTACAGCCTTTTTTAACCTGAATATAAGTGTCTCCGGAAGCTGTAGTCCATACATCTTCTTCAGGCAAAGCTTCTGATTCGGAGGCATTTGCCTTATAATAAGCCTTTGGAATCCATGAGGAACCTTCAATATTTACAGGTAAATATCCTTGGTCAAAGACATCATTTGCAATTTCACCTAAATCATATTCAGATATAGTATCATCTTCTATTTCATAGGCTATATCGTATTGGTTTGTAAAGTCTTTGGTGTTTCCGTTTTGATCAATAATATAAATATTGAGCTTAGGAATGTAGGTATCAAATCTTATAAGCTCCCACAAATTAACTGTATCATCACCTGTATATTCCTTTGTTTTATCCCATTCAATTGCTCCATCTGGTAAAAAGGAACCCTTGTAAATCTTCAAATAGGAATAATTTGCACTAAAAATATTAGAATAACAGTCACTTATTTTCATTGACTTATTAATATATTTACATTCATAAGACGGTCCATGTGTTGGAGAGAGCTTTTGTAAAGAATTTACAAATTTTAGGCTGATTTGATTTGCCCAGCTTGAATTTAAATCAACAAAAAGCTTTTTACCCTGCAAAGGCTGTCCTGCCTGCCATTCATTTTCCTTTAAGCCGTCCGCATTAATATAATAAACCTTGCTTACTTCATATGGAAAATAACTGTTGTTTAAAAGCTCATCACTAAAGTTTACTGATGTAGTATCTACGGGAAAAATATCTTTATGACTACTATTGAACCTGTAAATATTATTTGAATCACGAACTGTGTATTCTGTGAATCTTGGGGTTAAATCTTCATCAACCTGTGTATAGACCATGTAATTGTAATAATTATCTTCCCAGCGGGAGGTCAGCTTTCCGGCACTAAGCTCTTTTGCAAAATCTGAATCGGCATACCATTTGCCCGAAAAGCCTTTAATACCGCAGGCAGCAACATGGCTGTTCATATCATCAAGCATTTCGGTTGTAAGGGTGTCATTTTTAATCTTAACCAGAACCTGGTAAATGCCGTAATCCTCTTTTTGAGGTGCACTCGGATACATCATGTTGCTGAAATAACCGGGACAAGGATAATAAACTATAACACGCAAGAGGTGTCCTTTACCGGCATCGTGTTTACAGCTTGCAAAAAGCAGCGCCATTAAAAGTGTAATAAAAATTATTTTAAGTGATGGATTTTTTTTCATGAGCAGAATATATCATATAAGCAGTTAAATATCTATGAGAAAATTGATTAAACCTATATTTTGCCTGCTCAATAATTGACAACTATAAATAAATCAATACATAATAAAATTATGAATACAAATAATTTACAGAATATACAGTCGCTTTTGGATGAATATACACAGAAAAAATACGTTGCCGGAGTAAATGTACTCCTATACAAAGATAATAAAGAGCTTGGCTACTGGCAGTCGGGCTATGCAGACATAGAAAACGGCAAAAAATACCAGCGCGACACAATCTGCCGCATGTATTCAATGAGTAAGACTGTTACTGCAGCTGCGGCTTTTAAGTTGATTGAACAGGGAAAGCTTGAGCTTGGGCAGCAGCTTAAGGATATTCTGCCGGAATTTGCAGAAGTCACTGTTTGTACCGATACTGGACGCAAGGGAAATCCACATCCTGCAACAAGACCAATTCTTATTCAAGATCTTCTTAATATGACAAGTGGATATGGCTACGGCGCTTACTGGGAAGGCAGTACTTATGGAGAGCATGAAACTTCAAAGCTCATAGAAGAACTAAATAATGATGTGGCAGGTCCAAATAAAATTACTACACAGGAATTTGCAAAACGCATTGCAAAAATCCCTCTAAATTTTGAACCCGGAACTGATTATCAGTATGGTTATTCAGCAGATATTCTAGGGGCAGTAATAGAGAAGGTTAGCGGTAAGAAATTCAGCGATTATCTTAAAGAAAACATTTTTACACCAGTTGGAATGAATGATACTGCTTTTTATGTACCACAGCAAAAACAATCACGGCTTTCAAAAATCTACCGCACAGGACTAGAAGAATTTACCGGCTGCAACCTGGGTGTGGGCTACAAAATGGAAAATCCCCCTTCTTTTGAAAGTGGTGGAGCAGGCCTTTGTTCTACAGTCGATGACTACATGAAATTTGGATTAATGCTTTTGAACAAGGGCAAACTTGATAACACTCAGGTTTTACAACCATTCACTATAGACTTTATGACAACTGCAACACTTCGTGATGATATTCAGCAAAAGTTCAATATTAAAATGGAACACCTTAGCGGTTATACCTACTGTAATCTATTACGAATAGCCAACGAACCTGGAAAATGCAAAGCTCTAACATCAAAAGGCGAATACGGCTGGGACGGCTGGCTTGGCCCATATCTGGGAATAGACCCCGCCAACAATCTGGTCCTGGTTATGACCATGCAAAAAGTAGACGCCGGCACCTGGGAGCTTACAAGAAAAGTTAAGAATGTGGTATATTCAAGCTTGGATATATAATTATAGTATAAGAAAAATTGCTTGAGTTTAATGCTTGAATAAAACCACATATGTTGATAAAATATTAACACTATAAAAAGAGGTAAGATAATGATTTTTCCATTGGAACAGCTGGTTCAGTTTCAGGACAATATTTATGAAATAACTGTTGCGGCAAGTCGTCGTGCATATCAGATGGCAAAGGTTAATGACCCTGAGATTGCTGCAAACTCAGATAAGGTTGTGTGCGTTGCTGCACGTCAGCTTTTTAATCACAAGGTTAGTTACCGCATAGAAGAAAAGCAGTAGAGTGATGGACGAAACACAGGGAACAAAGCTTCCTGTCATCGTAATTTTTGCTCCTACAGCTAGTGGAAAGACTGCCCTTACAAAAGAGCTTTTTGCTCCAGGGGGCAGTCATTTTATTTTAAACGCAGAGATTATTAGCGCAGACAGTCAGGCAGTTTATAAGGGCATGGACATTGGAACCGCCAAACCCGAGCCCGAACTGCGTAAAATCCTTCCTCATCATCTTATAGATATTCTTACCCCAGACCAGCAGTACAACGTTAGCGATTTTGTAAACGACGCCGACTGTGCCTGCCGGGACATTTATGCCCGCGGAAAAACTCCTGTGGTATGCGGCGGCACCGGTTTTTATATCCGTAATTTTTTATACGGGGTAGCACCAACTCCTGTAAGTGATCCGGTCCTGCGGGAAAAATTAAAGGCCCGTATTGCCACAGAAGGAAATGCAGAACTTTACAAGGAACTGCAGGAAATTGACCCGGTTAGTGCTGTCAAAATCCATCCCAACGACGCCTACCGTATCTGCCGCGCGCTGGAGGTTTATTATTTAAGCGGAAAAACGCGCAGTGAATTTGCAATAAAACCAGGCCTGCGTCCGCAATATGATTTTACATTTATAGTTCTTGAACCACCCCGCGACCTTTTGTACGAGCGTATAAACCAGCGTGTAGACCAGATGATAGAGCAGGGACTTGAAGATGAAATAAAATCGCTATTAAAGTCCGGTTACACCAAAGACTCTCCCGGCTTCAAAGCAATCGGGTATCACGAATGGTTCGAATACCCCGACCGCCTGCAAGCTATAGAAGCCATAAAACACAACAGCCGCAAGTATGCTAAAAAGCAATTTATTCTAATAAGAAATATTTCGGGGAGTAAAATTGTAAAATATGAAGGGAAGCCGGAACAAATTAATGATATTAACTTATATTTAAAAAGTCTTTATTCTGCAACTTCCTTTTCTCTTAAATAAAGCCCACACACTAGTAATGCAATAATTCCACCAAAAAAACCAAAGAAAAACCATTTTCTTTTATCATAACCTTTTTTTTGAGCAAGAAAGGATGTTGCAACCCCATATACGGTAAATTCACATAAAATAAAAATTGTTTGAAGAAAATAGCCGAATCCCTGTAAAATTGTTGAGAAAAGTGAACAAATAAGAATAAGTAATAGTAATATCATTATGCATTCTCCTCGGTTGGATTTCCACAATAAGGGCAGAACTTTTTTTCTTTTGAAATAGTTCTACCACAGCTTTCACAAATATAAGTTTTTGATTTTTTTGAAGTCGTTTTATTGTTTATGATGTTTTCTGTAGTGTTGTTTTCAATATTTGTAGAATCAGAAGTAATACAGTTTACAGCAAATAATGAAATATCACCTGCGAAAAATCCAATCCAAAACCATTTTTTTCCATCCAGATTTTTTTGTTTTGCAAAAAAAGCAGTCAACTTTCCCATTGTGTACCACATTGCAAAAATAAAAAGAACCAGGAAAATAAAAAGTCGTAATAAAAAAGACATGTAAGCATATAGAAAAGGAAACAACATTAACGTTTTGCCACAAAAAGGACAGAATTTTTTTAATCCATAAATTGGTTTTCCACAGTTTTTGCAATTTGTTATTGAACATTGATTATTATCTTTTTTCTCTTTTGGAACAAAACAAAGTAAAAGGAGTGGAACAATTCCGAAAAAAGCTGTAAGCCACATATATTTTGTAGAGGGATAACCTTTATCTTTACTAAGTATTTTAGCAAGATGAAGCTTTGTTATAAAAGAAATGATGAAATAAATTGCAAAAACAATACCTGCAAATATTACCAGCCCCATTGCTTTAGAAAAAGGATCTGAATATGAATAATCATCATAATCATACCAGTCCTGGGAAAAAGCAGAGAAAACTGTAAAAAAATTCATAATTGCAAAAAATATCTTTTTTTTCATGCTAAAACCTCGGTTAGTTTATAAAGAAACTCTTTTCGTAAATGACTTTGTCATTATATATCCATTGAACTATGTACCAACAGTCAGAATGAAAATATGCGTCAACGTAGAAAATATCTTTATCAAGTGTCTGATAGAATTGATCATATAAATAATCAGAAGTTAAGTTCATTATTCTAATTTCCAGATAATCATCTTCACCAAAATTGTAATTTGGATTTAAAACAACAGAGTAATTACAACATAAGTATTGCATAGAATTTGAATAAAAAGGAGGATTTCCAATATTATTACCATAATCATCAGCATTATATAACTCGTTTACTTTAATTTGAATCTTGGGTGATTCTCTACAATAATCATAATATTGATTAAAAATATCATTTGTATGTTTTAATTGATCTTTTAATTTTACTGCCTGATTATTAAAAATGAAGCAAAGAATAATAAATAATATCATCAATACAGAAAGAATAATTGATTTAAAGTCTGTTTTATTAGTTTTGGATAAATCCAGAGTGCTTTCTTCTGTTTGGCTTGTTTGTTCTTGTGTTGTTGTTTTAATTGTTGATTCCTTGGATTTATCAGGTTCTATTGATTTTTTAGACTCTTTTGATTCCTCTGGTTTCTTAGACGCTTTTTTGGAAATCACAGTCTCTGTTTTTTTTGTTTTTCTTTGTTTTTTTTCTACAAGTAATTGGCCGTCTTCTGCACAATAAAGAATTTCTTCATCATCAGTTTCGTATCCACATTTTGGACAATATTTCATTTTTTTTCTCCTGTTTTTTCCGATTATAACATAACAAAGTCTTAAAGAAAAGAAATTATTTTTTATTCAAGATGCTTTAATACGAATAAATTAATTGAAACAGATATACGCGCACCCCGCAGCGGAAGTATATCTGTTTCCTCCTGTATTCCTATTGACTAATAAACCTTTTTTTGTCATAATATCTATACTTTATAAAGTAGGAGTGCCATCGTGCCTTGTGGTAAGAAAAGAAAGCGCCAGAAGATGGCGACACATAAGCGAAAGAAGATGCTTAGAAGAAATCGACATAAGAGCAAGTAGTTTTTTTGTCGACAGCTTGTGTTTC
>JAFZYR010000059.1 GCA_017616165.1 Treponema sp. | reverse complement strand
TTTTCCAGTTCTATCGAAAATTGCCGGTATTTCAGTAGGACAGGGATGTATTATATGTCAGTGTGATAAATCTTTATATTTAAGTGATGATGTAGTTGCCTTGCCTATTGAATACGTCTAAAAAACGACTATTCTGGAGTCTTACTCCAATTTAGTCATTTTTTAGGCCTTTCCTCTTACATTCAAAACAACAACCGCGGTCAGAACACAAAAGCCAAGAAGCAGAGGAAGATTTTCTGAACCAGCAAAAACAAAGGTGTAGGTTGTAACTGTGTAAGGTGAGTAGCGGCGGAGTGCGACAGTTCCTAAAATGCTTCCAAGTCCTAATCCCAGAAAAAGCGGAATATCACGAAGAGCGATTTTGAAGCCTGAGCGGTCAATAAAAAGAAGTATAATTGAAAAAAGCACGGCAGCCAGTGTGAGGCGAATTGCTACGATTTGGATTGCGGTAAAGCCGTATGCTTCGAGGTGCCGAACTTTGTTTTACGTTTTTCCATTACTAAATACCTTACGACTCGTTTACAAGTTTTCCTGTCATGTGCTCAATTTCAAGTTCCAGACATTGAACTCGTGGCAGGGCATTTGTAAGTTCTTTTTCGAGGTATTCTTCATCATCTGTAAACTTCTGAACCAGTTTTGTACAGATTTTGCGGGTGAGTTCTTCATCGGTAACAAGGCGGATTTTTCCAAAAACGATTACGCTGTTGATATTCAAAGCCCATTCGCCGTCTTTGCGGTAGCCTGAATTTACTCTACAACAGCAACGGCTTCAATTTCAACAAGTGCGCCTTTTGGCAGAGCTGCAACTTCGAAACAACTTCGTGCAGGCTTTGAAACAAAGTACTTTTCATAAACCGAATTGAAGGCCGCGAAGTCTGAAATGTGGGCGAGGAAGCAGGTTGTCTTTACAACTTTAGAAAAGTCTGTTCCTGCAGCTTTAAGGATTTCGCCGAGGTTCTTTATAGCCTGTTCTGCCTGGGCTTCAATGGTAGTTCCTTCGATTGCTCCAGTTTCCGGATTGAGCGGAATCTGTCCCGAAGTATAAAGAAATCCGTTTGCAAGAATTGCCTGTGAATATGGTCCGATTGCTGCCGGTGCAGATTTAGTTTCGATAGTTTTCATTATGATATCCTCCTACGGCCTGAATGTACGTAATGCTTTGATTGTGCGGTCAATTAAGTCTTCAAGAGTCCAGCCGAGTAATCCTGCTCCGCGTTCAATTACTTCGCGGGAACAGCCTGCTGCGAAGTTTGCAGACTTATACTTTTTCTTTACAGATTTAACTTCAAGGTCCTGAACACTTTTTGAAGGACGCATAATAACAACAGCTCCAATCAAGCCTGTCAGTTCATCTACAGCGTAAAGCACTTTTTCCATTTCATGCTCTGGTTTAATATCTACAGTGATGCTCCAGCCGTGACTTGCAGTTGCATGAATCAGTTCTTCAGAAAGGCCTGCTTGCTTCATAAGCTCCTGCTCTTTGATACAGTGCTGTTCGGGCCATTGTTCAAAATCAAGATCGTGAAGAAGACCTACAATACCCCAGAAATCTTCATCTTCGCCATAGCCAAGCTCACGTGCAAAATAACGCATTACGCCTTCGACAATCTGTCCGTGTTCAAGATGAAAAGCATCTGAATTATATTTTTTGAGAAGCTCCCAAGCCTCGTCTCGTGTAATGTTTGCTGAAAGTGCCATATATGCCTCTAGTTTTTTATTTACCTATTGTTAAGATAGGGATATAATAACAAGCAGGAGCCGTATAGTCAATGAAAAGTATTTTGATAAAAGATACCACAAAAGAAGAACGTGAAAAAATAGTTGCTGAAGGTCTTGGGTGCGGCAGCGACTGTTCAATGTGCTGTGCCTGTGGTGGCCTGGAAATTGACTACCAGCAGTACATCGATGGCAAAAAAGAAATCGCTCAGCTCAACGCAGAATACCGCGCAAACACTATGATTGGGCATTAAAATTTGGTATGTTGGAGATATATGAATAAAATGAAACCCGTATATGAAGAAGTTCCAGTATTTGAAAATGATAATTACTTATTACGCTTTGTAACAACCGAAGATGCAAATGATTTAGTGAAAGTTTACAGTGACAAAAATGCACTGCCATTTTTTAACAGCGACAATTGTCATGGCGATAACTTTTATTATTCCACAATTGAACGGATGAATGAAGCAATTCAATTCTGGCATGAGTTCCTGCATGGAAATCCAGAGGATAGGGTAAAAGGGATTTTTGACAAACTGCTAGATGACTTTCAGATGATAGAAAGCCTGTGAAAATAAATCAGATATTTATCCCTTCTGTTTTCCCGCCATACCCCAGTTTTCTAACGGCGGTTCAGTGATAATTATAAAAACATCCTCAGGTGCAATTGAAAGTGCCGCCACAAGTTTAGCAGTTATAATTTCAATTGCAGCTTTTTTCTGTTCCTTAGTTCTTCCGGGAAAGAGGGTGAGTTCAATTATCATAAAGTTGTCGGACTTTTCTGCAGGAGCTTCAAAATCTGCGCGGTCAAATTCAACAATGCGCTGGAACCTGTCCCAGTCAGAAATACCAAGCCCTTCAATAAGCCCCTGGTGAACACAGTCAAAAACGGTTTTCTTATATTCAGCGGTCTTTCCTTTGAGCATGTTAATCTTAACTAAAGGCATTTTAAATCTCCTTAAAACTTTTATTTTTTAATCCGCACAAAGTAGTGCTCGTCATCTTCGTTTACAATGCGGCCACCGTTTTTCTGCATAACCTTTAGCGAGGCAGGGTTGTCGCGGTTTACACGAAGATAGATTTCTTCTTCCGGAATAATTGTTCGGGCAACCTCAAGTGTGAGCGCCAGGCCTTTTGTTCCGTAGCCTTTACCACGATATTCTTTCGCAATGAACTGTCCAATGTGTCCGGCACCTTCCCTCAGTGCATCATTCAAATAATGGCGGATCCTGAATTGCCCGATAATCGTGTCGTTTTCCCATAAAAACAAAAAGGTTTCAGGCACCATCCAGTCCGGAAGATTTTCTCCGCGCTCAAATCTGAGCATGTCCGGTAAAGCCTTTGCTTCAAAATCTTCCCGCGAAATTCCATGCCAGGCATTTGTAAGCCCGTTCTCATCTTCCGGCATATCGCGAACAAAAGACCATTCTTTTTCTATGTCTTCAAAGTTTGCTTTCTTAATACTTAACATTTCTGATCCTGTTTGTGTTTACACCAGATTACATCCACTCTGTCGTTCTTCCGGATGCGCCACTTCAAAGCCGCAGTTGGCTTCCATGTTCAGTTCGCGCAGTTCCTTGATGCCATCAATATAAAGCTGGTAATTTATGCCTGTCGATTCATAGCCGCAGCCAATATCAAACTCATCACCCAAAGATTCGCGGACAATCTGTTCCCGCTGTTCTCGGGTTGTATCCTTTATCAAAATGCTTCCCATAATTTTTCCTTTGGAATATTGTAGCATAATTCAACAGGATTATAAAAGTTATGATTTAATTTGATATAAAGTTCTGAATCTTTGTGAGTTCTTCTATCTGAGCTTTTGT
>JAFZYR010000148.1 GCA_017616165.1 Treponema sp. | reverse complement strand
GCGGGCCGTAAGGTCAAGTCCTTTTCGCCGCCATACCACCCAATTCATATTTTTTAAACTTTTTTCTCTAAAATTGAAGCAAAATTGATTTTTTTTGCGTAAGTACAGGTAAAGACATTCAGGAGGAATATATGCTGTATATCTCAAAAGAAACTATCATTGCAAAATACACAGATAAATCAAGATATAAACCAGAATACATTTATGATGATGTTTATGTTGATGAAGAAAGAATAGTTCTATCAAAGAAAAACAAGCTCGAAAAAGAAATCTTTGATAGGGAATTGAAAGCTGCAAAGCGTTTTTCTAAATATTTTAATTGTGAGGTTTTTCTGCTGCCAGAGGGTGATAAACAAGGAAATGCAATTTACATAGAAAAGAACACAAATCCAGATGCAATTACTTTAGGAATCTTCATTGATTTCAAACAGACAAAGGGTACAAACACTTCAATAACACGGCAGTTTGAAAGAGGAATAGGACAAGCCGATGCTGTTTTATTATCTTTTAAGCATAAAGTTAAAATTAGTAATATTGAAAAGTGGATCAATGGAAAACTGAAGGCAATGAAACACAATCATGATGGGTTTGTGGTCATCATTGAGAACTTTGAAAACAAATACAGGGTATATGAAATAAAAGAAGGGAAGCTCTCGTTTGAGAAGAACTTCCCTCTGATTGCCCGACGGCTTTCGTCCTCAGGCAATTAAAATATATCTTACCCAAAATAGAATGTCAACATTTTAGTTGCCCCCGGAACAAATTTCATCATTATATATAGAAGACCTCACAGGAGGTATAAAGTTATCCGGCAAAGCTGCCGATGATATAGATACATTTTTTGGATATAGGAAAATTCGGGCAAAAATAGGGGCAAAATTTTTTTTAAAAAAATACTTGCCATTATATTGCGTGAATGTTATACTATGTCTGAATTATAAATTGGAGGGGAGTAAATTCGAGCTGTTAGTTCGGATCCCCCAAAACAAAGGAGAACAAAAAAAATGAAAAAACTTTTAGTTTTGGCTATGATTCTTGTACTCGCTATGCCTATGTTCGCTGAAGTAACAATTTTCGGCGAGTTCGACTATTACATGGTTAATGGTTTTGAAAAGGACGGCGGAGACAATGGTAACTCTTTCGTTGACAAGTGGGACAAGGGAGAGGTTGACTTCAAGGGCGGAATTGGTGATTTCAGCCAGATCAGAATCGAGCTTGAAGAGGATGGATCTTGGAACAGAGGAAGAGGAACAGCTCCAGAAGGAACTCCTTCTTTCAACTATTTCCGCGTAATCACAGACTGGGGAAAATTCTTTGGCCTTGACGGAATCACAATCAAGTCAGACATCGGTCTGAACAGCTGGGAAACATTCGATGCAGTTGACTTCACAGGTTACAACTATGAGAATGCAGATTCTGACATTTTCATTGGCGACCCTGCAACAGCAAAAGACTTCGGTGCTAAGCTGTCATTCGGATTCGTAGACGGACTGGTACAGCCATACTTCGCATGGACATTCGACACAGTAAACGAGAATGATGGTGCACACCAGGCAACTCCTGACGGAGAGTTTGAGTGCTTAATCGGTTCTGGTTTCGACTTCAACGCAATGGGTCTCCCACTGTGGATCGAGGCTTATTTCTATAAGGCTCCTGTAGAAGATCTTAACACATTCGGTGTTGAGGCTATGTACGACCTGGCTATCGGCGACATGAACTTCAAGCTTGGTGGATTCCTCCTTTCTGATACAAACGGAGATGATAGAGGAGAATCTTGGGGCTTTGGTGTTCAGTTCAAGGCATTCGGAGCTACAATCGACGCATCTGCTGGTGGATACTTCGGAGAGGATTACTGGGGAGAGAATTCAGCATTCTCCGTACTCGGTATTTCTGCTTCTTACGACATCCTGGACTGGCTGGCTGTTAACGCAGGTCTTTCCCTGGCATTCGGCGACTTCAAAGAGACAGCTGCTGGCGACAAGGCATTCCAGTCATTCGAAGCTGGTGTTGTTGTAAAACCAGACAAGGGCGTAAAGTATAAGCTCGGTTACATCTTTGCTGAGGAAGATGCAGTTGGTGGTAACGGAAGCCTTACAACAAGAACTCTTAACACCAAGAAACTTGCTGGTGAGAAGGGCGGACTGTACTTCGTTACACAGATCGACTTCTAATTTAACCATTAGTTAGAAATCAGGCCTCCAGAGCAATCTGGAGGCTTTTTTATTGCCCAGATTGACAGATTCATAACATGACCATATAATGACTATATTGGAGGCACTATGACAGTTCCTTTATTTGATGTCAAGGCAAAACTTAGCGAATATGTCACTCTGGCAGAACAGGGCGAGGTTGTGGAGATAACCAAGCATGGCAAGACCTCTGCTGTAATTGTAAGCTTGAAAGAATATGAGCAGCTGAAAAAAAACTACCACCCCTCCTTTGTGGAACAGCTTGCACTGTGGAAAGCAGAGACCGGTGGGCTCACCCAATCAGAATATGATGACTTCAATAATGCCCTTAGACGAAATAAAGAGGTCTACACTGCCAAGGAGGATATGTTTTGAGAAGCATATATCTCCTTGACACCAATATAATTTCCCAGGTCACAAAACCGGAGCCAGATGAAGCAATAATGACCAACCTGGAGCTGCATACCGGCAGCTGCGCCATAAGCAGCATAACCTGGTTTGAGCTTCTGAATGGTGTTGCCCTGCTGTCTGGTGGGAAACGGAAAGAAAAGCTGCGCTCTTTCTTATTTGATTATGTTCAGCCCTCATTCCCGATTATCCCCTACGATGACCATGCTGCGAGTATCAATGCTGACATAACCGGCAAGCTTATCCCTATGGGCAAGCCCACCCCTATCCTTGACACCCAGATTGCATCTGTCGCAATTGCCAACAATATGATCCTGGTGACAAGCAACACAAAGGATTTCGAAGTCTTTGCAGAGCACTGCTCCCTTTCCCTTGAGCAGTGGGGTTAAATCAACTGCTGATAATCACGCTTTGCATAGAAGACATGCATAATTGTCACAACTTTTTTCTTGGGACTGTCATCAATCAAATATAATGCTACATAATTATTTTTAAAAATG
>JAFZYR010000011.1 GCA_017616165.1 Treponema sp. | reverse complement strand
CTTGTAGTTGCAGATACAGATGAATGGCGAAAACTGGTAGACAACAAAGCCGTTAAAAAAACACTTACAATACCTTCCTGGCTGAACAAAAAAGCAGAACGAGCCGCAATAAATTTCAGCCAGACCTTACAGGATGCTTTGTGTCAGAAATTGGGCGTGTTTCAGTAATGCATTAAGTATCTGTAATTGCAACTATAATTACAATTTATTTTTGATACCCTGCATTTTGATTTCGGTTTTTCTTGCTGCATCTGCGGCATTAGCTGCGCTTTGTGCTGTCATTGCTGCGTAACTTTCTGCAGCTTTAACGCTGTTTTCAACTTTTGCTTTGTGAATGTCATCCAGAATAAGATTTATGGCATCGCTGATTTTGTCTGCTCTACCAGATCTTACAACATCCATAATATCAAGGATTTTAACAGGAGGATATGTATATTCAATTCCGATTGGGCATTTTTCATATTGATTATAATATTCAAATAATTCTTTTCTTAGTTCTTCTTTTCTGTCCCTTGTTTTTCTTGCTTTTTCTATTTGTTTTTTTCCATGCTTATTTGCATAAAGGTACGAAAGCACCGCTATTAGTATTATAATTAGAATTTTTATCCAAATAGGTATATGCAGACCTGGTATGTGAAGATCTTCTGGAGAATATACTATACTGTATATAACTCCAAGAAATATTACAACTAATGGTAAAGCAATTCTTGATATTTTTTTGTTTTTTTCTGCTTCTTTTATGTCTTCTTCAGTTGTTTCTTCTAATGAACAGAATTCCTTATATTCATTTTCCTTTTTTGAAAAGTGTTGATAAAGTTTGTTTAATTCGTTAAGAGTTTCTTCTCTTACTGAAGTGGATTGCTTTTGTTCTGTTGCGGAAACCTCTCCTGTTATAGAATTACCACAATTAGGACAGAACTTTACATTATCAGAAATCTTTGTACCACAGTTACTGCAAAATGCCATAAAAATCTCCTTTTTTACAATATTGCTAACAGCAATTATAACATTGCTATTGTTTAATTTTCAAGTAAAATTTTCTGGAATACAATATTTTTAATGTCAGAAATAATAACAATACTTGGAAATAATATAAAAAGAATTCGCAAAGAGAAAGAATGGACTCAAGAATATCTTGCTGAAAAAGCAGGCATTTCTGTTCCCTTTATGACTCAAATAGAACTGGCAAGAAAACAACCATCTTTGGAAGTAATAGAGAAAATAGCCAATGCATTAGATGTTCCTTATGACGTTCTTTTTATAAATGATGTTTCTCCAGAAGGAAAATCAAAAAATACTCAGTTGTATGAACAATTTCTAAAGAAAATAGAGTTTGATATACACAATTTTATTAATAATCGATAATTAAAATCATATTTCAAGACAGTTTTCTTACACTTATCCCTTTATCAATCTCATATCAAAACTAATTTCTTCGGTCCTCAATACTTTTACTTTTGAAAAATCTTTGTGTCTGGGGTTTATAATCACATTAAAATCGGCGGTATAGGTTTGAGGCATAAGGGTAGAAGGCACTTTAATGGCAAGAGATTGCGATTCTTTTAACCAGTTTGTTCCAATGTTTAAACCATGTTCCAGAGAAACTTCATTAAAAAACTCTTCTGAAATGCATTTATCTGGCACGTCTATTTCTGCATAGCACATATTTATTGGAGGAATGTCCTTGTCTGTATGAACAAGTGTTTCGCATATACATAAAGCAAGAGAGGAGGAAGTGTAAATAGCAGGTGTACCTTTTAAATTCCATCTTCCGCCTGCAAGCTCTGCACCTCGGCCGGAAAGATCATTTATAAACTGCTTTCTGGCAATTCTGTACAAAAGCATTAAGAGTAAACTCCGTATTCTACACGTGTAAGAACATCCATAACTTCTTCTGCGCCAAAGCGTGAACTAAGAAGTTCCAAAGGAGTGTTTTGATTAAGGGCAGTATTTGGTCTTTTAAGCCATAGAACAGCTTTTTCCTGAGAGCCAAATATTTCTTCTGCTTTTCGTAATACACGAATTACAGAAAGGGTTACTTCTGCTGCATGCTCTGGGATAAGTTGATCACCTTTAAGTCGGGAGATTGTTCGTGCGCTTGTACCAGCCATTTTGGCAAAATCCTTTTCTGGAACCTGCACAATGGTGTGTATAATAACTGTGAAATCTTTCTTTTTTATTCCATCTGTTAGAATTTGTCTGCATACAGATGGAGTATAATTATCATACATGGCATATCTAAGCATAACAAGCCTCCTGACTACTAATATAACGCCAAATGGCGTTTAAAGCAAGTCCTTTCTTTAATAACAAAAATTTAATACATATCCCTTATTGATTATATTCTCATTCCGCTATAACATTAACTTATGTCTAAACTTAAAAAACTGTTGACCGGCTTGGAGAAAAAGTACATTTTTAGTTCGATGATGTCGCCGGTTGTTATGATTGGCGAAGTTGTAATGGAAGTTGTTATTCCTTTCATTATGGCAAAGATAATTGATGATGGGATAAGTGGAAACGGGGGAGCAGGAGACCTTGGATTTGTAGTTCGCTACGGGCTGATAATGATTGGTTGTGCCTGTGTTTCACTTTTGTGCGGGGTGCTCGGAACCTTCTGTTCTACTTATGGGGCCCAGGGCTTTGGTTGTACACTTCGAAAACGTATTTTTAACAAAATACAGGATTTTTCATTTGCAAATATCGACAAGTTCAGCACTGCTTCTCTTATTACACGCCTTACTACCGATGTAAATATGGCACAGAACGTTTACCGCATGCTCATTCATATGTGCGTTCGTTCTCCGTTTATGCTTATTGCCGGTACAATCATGGCGTTTAAGATTAATTCGCGGCTTGCAGTACTTTTCCTTATTGCGGTTCCTGTTATTGCAATTGGTATTCTTATTATTTCTTCTATTGCACATCCTCGTTTTGAACGAATGATGAAAAAGTTTGACGGACTCAACGCTGCAATTCAGGAAAACCTCATTGGTATACGTATTGTAAAGGCTTATGTTCGAGGTGAATACGAAGAAGAAAAATTCCGCAAGGCCGCAGATGATGTTCGTACCGCTCAGGTTAAGGCTGAAAAAGTAATTATCTTTAACATGCCGCTCATGATGCTTGTAATGTATATTTCCATGATTGCCGTAATGTGGTTCGGTGGAAAACAGGTAGTTGCAGGCACAATGCTCAGCGGTGAACTTATAAGCTTTTTTACTTATGTAACTCAGGTTCTTTCTTCGCTCATGATGCTTGGAATGGTTTTTGTTTCACTCATTATGGTAAAGGCTTCTAACAAACGTATTATCGAAGTTCTTGATGAAAAATCTGATATTACAAACCCTCAAAATCCTGTTATGCAGGTGCCGGACGGTTCTGTTGAGTTTGATAATGTAAGCTTTAGTTACAACAAAAAAGCCGATAACTGCATTCTGCGTGACATAAACTTAAAAATCAAAAGTGGTCAGGTTGTGGGAATTATTGGAGGAACAGGTTCTTCAAAGACTTCACTTGTTTCGCTGCTTCCACGACTTTATGATGTTTTCTCTGGCTCTGTAAAAATCGGCGGTAACGATGTCCGCGACTATGATATTTCTGTTTTGCGCGACAGTGTTGCAATGGTGCTCCAGAAGAATGTCCTTTTTAGCGGTACTATAAAAGAAAACTTACGCTGGGGAAATCCTGAAGCAACAGACGAACAGATTAAAGCAGCCTGTCAGGCCGCAGATGCCGATAACTTTGTAAGCTCCTTCCCACAAGGCTATGAAACCATGCTTGGTCAGGGTGGTGTAAATGTCAGTGGCGGTCAGAAGCAGCGACTTTGTATTGCACGCGCTCTCTTAAAAAATCCAAAAATCCTTATTCTGGATGACAGTACTTCGGCAGTAGATACGGCAACCGAAACAAGAATCCGTACAGCCCTGCGCGACATTGCACCCCAAACTACAAAAATCATTATCGCCCAGCGCATTTCTTCTGTAAAAGAAGCAGACGTAATTTTTGTCCTGGACGACGGCACACTAAGCGGCTTTGGAACTCACGACGAGCTTCTTGCTAAAAACAAAATTTACCGCGAAGTATTTGAATCGCAGCAGCAGGGTAGCGGAGACGCAGACCTTGCAGGAGGTGAAGACTAATGCCACCAAAAAGAGGATTTGCCAAACCAAAAAATGCAAAAGGTACTATAAAACGAATCATAAAATACATGGGAAAATACAAGGTTTTGTGGCCGGTAGTTTTCCTGTGCGTTCTTATAAACTCGCTCACTGGAGTTGCGGGTGCATATTTAATTAAGCCTGCGCTCAATAACTATATCATTCCGATGATAGGCTCGCAGAATCCTGATTTTACAGGCTTTTCACATCTGCTTATTGCAGTTCTTGCAATGTTCCTTTTGGGAGTAATTGCTTCTTACTGTAACTCGCGCCTTATGCTCTATATTTCTACAAATCTTTTGTACAACATCCGCTGCGATTTGTTTGAGCATCTTGAAAAGCTTCCTGTAAGATTTTACGACGAGCGTACACACGGCGAGCTCATGTCCCGCTTTACAAACGATACAGATACCCTGCGCGAAATGATGAGCCAGACTATTCCGCAGCTCTTTTCTTCTTCGCTAACTGTAATTTCTGTTTTTGTAATGATGATTATTCTTAGCCCTATGCTCACTCTTGTAATGATTGTCACAATGATTTTGATTACAAGACTTATTATGGGCATTGGTAAGCGTTCTGCAAATGCCTTCCGTCAGAACCAGATGTGCATTGGAAAAATGAACGGCTTTATAGAAGAAATGATTGAAGGACAGAAGGTAGTAAAGGTATTTAATCACGAAACTCATGCTAAGACTGAATTCAACAATCTTGCAAATGACCTTCGTAAAGCAGGAACTGCTGCCATGACCTTTGGCGGGCTCATGTGGCCTATTATGGGAAACAGTGCCCACATTCAGTACGCAATTGTTTCTATGGTTGCCGCCGCCGTTGGAATTATGCAGCACGCCGGTACAGCACCAACAAATTTCCTGCTTGGAACCCTTAATATTGGTACTATTGCAGCTTTCCTTCAGTATACACGCTCGTTCAGCCAGCCAATTTCTATGATGAGCCAGCAGGCAACAAGTATTTTGAACGCCCTTGCCGGTGCAGAACGCATTTTTGCAATCATTGACGAAGAGCCGGAGCCGGACGAAGGAAAATATGTTCTTGTAAACGCCTACGAAGCCGAAGAAAACGGCCAGAAGCGCTGGGTTCAGTCTTTTGCGAATACCGGCAGCTGGGCCTGGAAAAATCCTGCAGACGGTTCTCTCAAGCCTCTTAAGGGTGAGGTAATTTTTGACCATGTAAGCTTTAATTATGTGCCGGAAAAAACAGTTCTTGAGGATATAAACATTCACGCCAAGCCGGGCCAGAAAATTGCGCTTGTCGGTTCAACCGGTTCTGGTAAGACAACTACAATCAACCTTCTTACACGCTTTTATGATGTTGAGCAGGACAGAGGTCAGATTTCTTATGACGGAATTCCTCTTAATCAGATTGCAAAGGATTCGCTGCGCCACTCACTTGGAATGGTTCAGCAGAACACCCACCTGTTTACAGGAACAATCCGCGAAAACATACGCTACGGTAACTTAAATGCCAGTGACGCTCAGGTTTACGAAGCCGCCAGACTTGCAAATGCCGACAGCTTTATCCGCCACCTTGAAAACGGTTATGACACTGTAATTACAGGAGACGGTGCAAGCCTTAGCCAGGGTCAGCGCCAGCTTCTTGCCATTGCACGTGCCGCAGTTGCAGATCCTCCGGTTCTTATTCTGGACGAAGCAACTTCTTCTATTGATACACGTACAGAATCCTTGATTGAAAAGGGTATGGACTCTCTTATGAGCGGACGTACAACCTTTGTAATTGCTCACCGACTTTCTACAGTACGCAATGCAGACGAAATCATTGTTCTGGAGCACGGAAAAATCATAGAAAGAGGCACCCATGACCAGCTTATTGCCGCCAAGGGACGCTATTACTTCCTGTATACAGGTAATCGTATTACGTTAGACGAATAATTTTTCTTTTATTATTCAAAATCTCATGTTATAATATTATAACAATGAAACGTAAAATTGCGGTACTTGCGAATGGCTGGAATCATCTGGGAATTGCTAGTGCACTTAAAGGAATTCGCAGCGTAACAGATAAACTCAATATTGATGTTTTCCTCTTCTTAAGCTTTGCTGCCTTTGCACAGTCTCAGGAACGCAATGACGGTGAAGACGCTATATTCGATCTTACAGATTATTCAGATTTTGACGGCGTAATCATATTTTCCGGCATGCTCAATTCTCAAAAAACTCCCGAAAAAATTGCAAAAGTAATTGTTGAACATAAAATTCCCGGCGTTAGTGTAGGCTGGCCGCTGGAAGGACTTGATTTTGTAGGAATAGATAACTTTAAGGGTATGTTCGAGATGGTAGACCATCTTGTTAAGGAACATCACATTAAAAATCCGGTTTTTCTTGCAGGTACGGCAGACCATCCTGACTCAAATGAACGAATAGACGCAACAAGACAGGCGCTCGGAATAAACGGCATTGAGCTTAAACCAGACCGCATAAGCTATACCAACTGGGAATATCTTACGGCAATGCGACAGGCTCAAGAATTTGTTAAAAGTGATAATCCGCCGGACGCCTTTATTTGTGCCAATGACCACAATGCAATTGCAGTATGTATAGGACTTCAGCGACTGGGCTATAAGGTTCCAGAGGATTTTATTGTAACCGGATTTGATAAAATTCCTCATGCCGAAACCTTTTATCCTTCAATAACAACTGTATATCAGGATTTTGAAAAAATTGGTTATATTGCCGCCTGGCAGCTTATGGAAAAGGTGGAAGGTATTTCTCACGCAAATCAGGTTATTGTTTCTTCTTCCTTTGTAAAAAACGAAAGCTGCGGCTGTAAATCTGTTCAGGAAGCAGAACTGGTTCGCCACGATTTTTGTATCAATGCCTATGTAAAGGAAATGGAAAGCCTTATTACTCAGGCAGATTCTGCTGCAATGACAGGCTTAATCTTTAATGGTTCAAATTACGATAACCTTAAAAAGAATATCCTGAATTTTTATAAAAGCAGTAATAACTTTAAAGGGCACGATTTTTATTTTATTCTTGATGATAATGCCCGAAAAAACCTTACGAGCAGCACCTTCCCAATCCGAAAAACCTATTCCGATAAAATGTGCTGTCTTGTTGAGGTAAAGAATGATAAGGCTTCTTATGTAGGTAACTTTAAGCGCAAGGAGCTTTTCCCGGGCTACAGTAAAGGAAAAAAGCCAAAGGTATATACCTTTACTTCAATGCACTATGATGATAACCTGTTCGGCTACATTGTTTTGACTGATGCAATTGACCATATACGCGATACCTCGCTCAATCATTATATGATTCAAATAAACTATAATATTGAACAGTACCGCCGCAACTGCCGCTTTGAAGAAATGAATAAGGCCCTGCGCAATATTTCAAACACCGACCAGCTTACCGGCTTGAACAACCGCTTTGGTATGGAGCAGAATGCAGTTCCTATTCTTAAGGAAGCAAATAAAAAGAAAAAGCGCTGTGCAATTATGTTTGCAGATATTAACCGCATGAAGTATATAAATGATAATTTTGGACATCTTCACGGAGACCTTGCAATTCGTACTGTTGCTTCTTCACTTTTAAAAGAAATGCCTCAGAACTGGGTTGGAATACGCTATGGTGGTGATGAGTTTATTGCTGTAGGTGAGTGTGATGACGAAAAGCTTGTCGTTAAATATATAAAACGCCTTAACGAAACTCTGCGTAAGGAAGTAGAAGGCATGCAGCTTGCTTATCCTCTTACAATAAGCTGCGGTTATATTCTTTCTGACCCGAGTGCAACTACAACACTGGTTGATTATATTAATCAGGCAGACAGTATCATGTATGTTCACAAGCAGAAAACCTACGAGCTGGAAAAAAAGAAAAAGGAAGATGTATCCACGAATATAAAATCGCTGGATGAGCTTCCTCGCGTTAAATAAAAAACGTCATCCCAAACTTAGTCAGGATGACGTTCTTTTTTTTAGTACAGCTGTACGCCGGTCTTAAATACCATGTGAATAAAGTCGTTAAAGCCCTTATACCATACAGGGAAGTCATGTGTTCCGCCCGGGTATACATAAGACTCAAAGTTTTCTACACGGCTTGTCCAGTTCTTCATAGCCTCTACATAGCCAGGGAAAGAACCGTAAACCAGGAAGTCTGCATCACCGCAAATCATGTACAGATTGTGAATCTTAAGTCCGTCAAAGGCCTTGTTTGAATCAACGGCAGAAATAAACTGCTCAGAGGTTGAAAACAGTGCGCCTGAAAAACCTGCAAAGTTGCTTATAAGATCCAGACATTCGCCAATACCGATTGTAAAGGTCTGTCCGCCACCCATAGAAAGCCCTGCAATTGCAACATTGTCGCGGCCTTCCTTTACATTGTAGTTTGCCCTTATAAATGGAAGCAGGTCATTGCGGAGCTCGCCACCAAATACATTGTAGCCGTTAAAGCTGTTGCCGCTACCTTTTGGTCCCCAGGATTTGTCTGCAACACCGGTTGCTACAACAAGAATGAATTTTTCAACTTCGCCGCTAGCCATTCCGCGGTCCAGATATCCCTTAATCTTTCCGCCGCGTCCTTCGGTTGTAAGACCCCAGGTGTATTCGTTCTGGCCAAAGCCGTGAAGAAGAATAAATACAGGATACTTTGTAGCAGTGTCTTCTGAATTATAGCCTGCAGGAAGATATACAAAGGCATGCTTGTAATACTTGTCTGCAGCGGTAAGAGCAGCTTCGTCAACGGTGTAGTCTCTTGTAGGGTAGTTCATTTCTACAACAGTACCACGCTGGTCTGGTGTAAGACCGTCATCAAAGGCCTTGTCGGCAGCAGCTCCATCCTTTGCATTAAACTTAACGCTCTTTAAGGTAACCTTAAGCTGGTCGCCGTCTGAATTTCCTCTGTTATAGTCGTTGAATTTGAGTGCAAAGCCAAGAATTGAATCAAAATCAGAGCTTGCCTTAATTCTGTCTGCAAATTCGTTCGGAATATTGATTGTTTTTGTAAGTGTTCCCGAAAGTGCAGTAGAATCAAAGTATTCAAGATCCTCATAACCGCCAAAAAGACCGGTTGAATCCCATGGAAGGATTCTCATACAAAAGCCCGGAAGCTGAGCATTTGAATTCCATTTGCCTTCTACAGGGCTGTAATCAAATTCAACATCAATTGATTTATAGTTGGCAATATTAATTTCTTTTTTGTCGCTGTTTACATAAAAAGCAACTCCACCGCCGGCTCCACCTGCAGCAGTTGCAACCCAGCTTACAGAACCGTCTGCTTCAACAGTAACATTTTCTGCAACAGAACCTTCTGTAAAAATTGTAAAGTTTTCCCTTTTATCTCTAAGGGTAAGCCCTGTTGTGCTCTTTACAGAAACACATGAAGTAAATACACCCGCAAGCAAAGCAATGCCCGCAAGTCCCAAAATAATTTGACTTTTTTTCACTTTTAACTCCTTACGCTTTTTGTAAAACGTTTAAAAATTATACAATGAAATTGTTATCTTTCAAATAGGCATTTTACCCCACGTTTTGCGACCGGGAGCCGATTATTTGATGTAATGACAAAACCCCTCAAATTCATTATAATTTTGAACAATATTTTAAATGCTTTTTGGAGGACAGAATGAAAGCAATTGAATTGGAAAAGGCGTACGAGCCTAAGTCCTTTGAGGACAGAATCTACAAAGAGTGGGAAAGCAAAGGTTACTTTAAACCTGCAAGCGATCCAGCTTCCCCAGTACATGAGCAGTATAAGTGTCAGTGTGCAGACTGCAACAAGAAAACCAATACATATTCTGTCGTCATTCCTCCTCCAAATGTAACCGGTGTTCTTCACATGGGACACGGTCTCAACAATACTCTTCAGGACATTGTAGTTCGCTATCACCGTATGAAGGGTGATAATACTTTGTGGCTCACTGGTACAGACCATGCCGGTATTGCAACTCAGAACGTAGTAGAACGTCAGCTCAAAAAAGAAGGTCTTACACGCAATGACCTTGGTCGCGAAAAGTTCCTTGAACGTACCTGGGCTGTAAAAGAAGACCATCACAATACAATTGTAAAACAGCAGCGCAAGCTTGGTAACTCAACCGACTGGGACCGCGAGCGCTTTACTTATGACGAAGGTTTGTCTGCCGCAGTTCGCGATGTATTCGTAACCTTGTATGAACGCGGCCTTATGTACCGTGGTAAGCGTCTTGTAAACTGGTGCCCCCGCTGTGGTACTGCTTTGGCAGATGATGAAGTTGACCACGAAGATACACAGGGTGCAATGTATCACATCTATTATGAATATGCAGACGGTTCTGGCCGCATTGAAGTTGCCACAACTCGTCCTGAAACATTCTTTGGTGATACAGCCGTTGCTGTAAACCCGAGCGATGAGCGCTATACAGCCCTTGTAGGCAAAATGCTCAAGCTGCCTTTGACTGGCAAAGAAATCCCGATTATCGCAGATGACTATGTAGATAAAGAGTTTGGAACAGGTATGGTAAAAATTACACCTGCTCATGACCCTAACGACTGGGAAGTAGGACTCCGTCATAACCTCGAAGTTGTAAACCTTCTTACTCCGGACGGCCGCATGAACGAAAACGTTCCGGAAAAATACCGCGGACTCAAGCCGGAGCAGGCACGCGCTCTTGTAATAGAAGATTTGACAGCCGCAGGCCTTTTCAAGGGTGAAGAAAAAATGGTTCACTCTGTTGGTCACTGTTACCGCTGTAAGACTGTTGTTGAACCATACCTTAGTGACCAGTGGTTTGTAAAAATGAAGCCGATGGCAGACAAGGCTCTTGCTGCATGGAAGGCCGGCGAGATTCAGTTCTTCCCGCAGAAATGGGAAAACATCTATGAGCACTGGCTTGTAAATATCCGCGACTGGTGTGTAAGCCGCCAGATCTGGTGGGGTCACCGTATTCCTGTATGGTACTGCCAGAAGTGTGGAGAAGTTATCGTTAGCCGAACAGACCCGACCTGCTGTCCAAAGTGTAACGCCGCTGCCGCAGACCTCAAGCAGGATGAAGACGTACTCGATACATGGTTCAGTTCATGGCTCTGGCCGTTCTCTACTTTGGGCTGGCCTGAAGAAACTGACGATATGAAGAAATTCTATCCTACAACAGCGCTTGTTACTGCCTACGATATTATCTTCTTCTGGGTTAGCCGTATGATTATGGCCGGTCTTGAATTTACAGGAAAGGCTCCGTTCCACGATATTATTATTCACGGTCTTGTACGCGACAAGCAGGGACGCAAAATGTCCAAGTCTCTTGGTAACGGTATGGACCCTCTCGAAATTATTGACATGTACGGTGCCGATGCCCTTAAGTTCACACTAGGATTTATGTGTGCACAGGGACAGGATGTGCTTATTGATAAAGACAGCTTTAAGCTTGGTTCACGCTTCTGTAACAAGGTTTGGAATGCAAGCCGTTATCTTTTGGGTAACCTCGAAGGCCGCACTCTTATTCAGGTTACAGACGCCAACCTTACCGAGCTTGATAAGTGGATTTACAGCCGCCTGAACAATGCAGTTAAGATTGCACGCGAAGCACTTGATACTTACCGCTATAACGATGCAGCCAGCGCACTTATGGAATTCTTCTGGAATGAATTCTGCGACTGGTACGTAGAAGCAACAAAGATAAACTTTAAGAACGGCGACGAAAAAGAAAAGGATCGCCAGGCAACAGTTTTGATGAACATCCTCGAAGAAAGCCTGCGCATGCTGCATCCATATCTTCCGTTTGTAACAGAAGAAATCTACAGCAAGCTGCCGCTCGAAACTTCTACTTACAAAGGCATGCTCATCAACGCTCCATATCCAGAAGTTGTAGCTGCCCGCGAAAACAAGGAAATCGAAGCACGATTTGAAACCCTCAAGGACTTGATAAGCAAGGTTCGTGCTACAAAGGTGGACTGCGGAATTGACCCTGCAGTAAAGATTAACATTGCCGTTAAGATTGAAAAGGGTAGTGCCGCCGAGGTTGCACGCCAGAAGGTAGAAATGATTCAGCTGCTTGGTGGAGTTGCAAAGGTAGACTTTGTAGACGCAAAGCCTGCAAGTTCAATCGGTGCAGTTGGAGTTGGCTTTGAAGTATTTGTTCTTGTTGACGAAAATATAAACAAAGAACAGCTTTTGACCCGCTTCCAGAAGGCACTTGAAAAAGAACAGGGCTATGCCCGCATGAGCGAAAACAAGCTCAACGGTAACTTTGCCCAGCATGCTCCTGCAAATCTTGTTCAGGAAGAACGCGACCGCCTTGCCGAAAGCCAGAAAAAGATTGCCACCCTTGAAAGCTATATTCAGGAGTTAAAGTAGTGAAGAAAAAAGGTCTGTTCGTCCTGACAATTCTGTTATCTCTAACCCTTACCGCCTGTTTCAACGAAAAGGCAAGTCCTTTTTACGACAGCGAATGGGTAATGCAGAATCTGGACGACAATGCAGACCTTTACTATCATCATTTAATTCTTATGCCGGACCACAAGGTAATGCTCCGTGTTTCTTATGCAGATTCCTCAAACATTATTGTGTGGAACGGCACCTACAAAGTTAATTCAAAAAAATTTAAATTTGATTTTACCAGCTGTGAACGCTACGAAAACGGACAGAAGGTTGGCAACTACAACGCAGGCCAGCTCATAAAATTTTATACCGGCGACTTTTATTATTCTGCCGCTCCTCTTGCCGATGAACAGGGAAAAGAACGCTGGCATCTTCAGCTTATCCGCCCTCAGAATTATTTTTACGGTGACGGTTCAGATATTTTTGGAAATCAGTTTGAAGACTTTATTAAAGTAGAGAAGGGGGAGCTCTAGATGGCAAAACCAAAGTACGAAATGAAAACCGAGCGATCCAAAAAGATGGACTCTCAGCAGATGCAGCAGCTTGCAGATATGCGTCTTGCTCCCTACATGCAGCTTGCTACAGGGCTTATTGGTAAAGCACGCCATGCCGGTGGAAATATGTTCCGTCATCAGATGGACACCCTTGCAATCCTTATTGACTACGGTTATATAGATTCAGTTCTGCTCAAGGCTTCAATCGTTCACGACACAGTAGAAGATATAGAAGGCTTTGACAAAAATCAGATTATTCACTGCGATGCCGAAGGCTCGGACGTTCTTGAAATTGTCCTTGAAGTAACCCGCCGTCAGCACGAAACCAAACAGGAATTCCTTCGCCGCATCCTTGATTACGGAAGTCAGAAGGCCAAAATCCTCAAGTGTGCCGACCGCATTTCGAATATGATCAGCCTTGGGTATGTTACCGATCCCGAATTCATAGAACGTTACTGCGATGAGACAGAATACTATTTACTTCCTATGGCACTTGAGGTAGACTTTAATATGTACAACGAGCTTATCTCACTTTTGATGACCCGCCGCCGCTATCTTGAGGACGGTGGATACTTTGATAACAGAAAGAAGGAATCAACCGGCCAATAAAATGGATTTTTACTTTATTCATAGATTAAATGAAGAACTTCCTAAGCTCGAAGCCGAAAACGTTATAACTTCCGAGACTTCAGCTGCCATAAGAGCCTACTATCAAAATCAACAGGAAAAAATTGAAAAAACACGCAAGGAACAGGAGCTTGCGCAATCAACTCAAAAGCGCGAAAAGCTTCCTTTTATCCTTTCTGTAATTTCTTCAATCCTTATATTTGTTGGAATTGTTTCGCTCATAGCCTATAACTGGAACGCTATGGGACGCCAGATAAAAACCATTCTTGCACTTTTTGTAGCTTTTGTACCGCCTGCAGCTTATCTTATTTCAAACAAAATCTCGCAGGTCAAAAATATAACTCCTGCCGCCTGGGTAAAGGGCTTTTTTGCCTTAAGCTGGGCACTTTTGTTCGGGGCTGCGCTTGCATTTATAACTCAGATTTACAAGCTGCCAATGCAGGAAACTACCTTCCTTATAATCTGGCTCATTTCTTCTATAATAATAACCTTTGCAATGGACAGCTCGCTTGTCTATTTCTGTTCGCTGGTACTTCTCTGCTATTATTGTATAGACGCTCAGCAGGTGGTAAACAGCTCTGCCTGGTTCTTTTATCCTGCTGTGCTTGCCCTGTATTTTTACGCCAGAAAGGCACCGGTTAAACGTACAATCCTTTTATTTGAGGCAATCTTTCTTATCGGCTTTGTTCTTGAAAAAATGCTTCCGGGGCTGTGGATTTTGTGTTACTCGGGAATTGCGGTTCTGCTTCTGCTCAAGGCACAAGCTTCGGAGCCGGGCACAAAAATAAGGTGGACTGTATTTGCCTGGATTTTCTTTTTTGTTTATCTTATAGTGCTTAGTGACAGCGGCTTTTTTACTTCCATAGGCTTTAAGTATTTCCGTAACCAGATTTATTATGTAAGGTTTGCAGCCCTGTATGATTATGTCATAACAGCCGTGCTTTTCTTTGGCGCTTTGTTCCTGTGCTTTAAGGGTAAAAACAAAAACTATTTTGCGGCATCGTTTTTAGTAGTGGTTGGCGCCTGCTACCTGTTTTGCAGCTTTAATGATAATGCCTGGCGCTATATTTCCAGTGTGATTTTATATTTTGCCTTTTACGCCTATATTTACCTGCTTTTAAAATACGAAAACCCGTGCACGCTTTTTGCAATGCTTTCTTTGTTTGCAATTTTTGCACTTACAGATATAAATTACCCGATTCTTCATGTACTGAATCTTATCGTCATCTCGGGCTTTATTTTTTATTACAGAGCAAAGCTTACAAAAAGCCGGCTTGCCTTTTTTGCAGCTAGCGCCCTTATTTTAATTATAGAAAACTGGTGCATAGCCTTTGGTAACTCTGCTTACCTTATGAGCCGTGTTCACGATAAGCAATACATTTTTGACCTGGTTCTGTTTTTCTTAATACCGGCAGGTGTATTTGCCGCAAGTGTGTTCGGCTTTATTAAGAAAAAATCAGTGCCGCTTGAGCTTCCGGTTTTTGTTTTCCTGGGCCAGCTCATCCTGTTTATTGCTTTTGGAAAAAGCTTCAGCTCTGCAAATGCAGTTTATTTTGATATTCTGTTCATTCTGCTAGGAGTTTATGCTCTTATAAAGATTTTCAACTTCAAAGACGTGACTGCTTATGCTCTGCTCGGGCTTTCTGTTCTTAACTGCATATCGCTTTTTTCTTATATTTCAAAGGTGCCGCCGCTGTTCATTTATCTTTATGTTTTCCTGCTGCTTCTGGCACTTTGCGCTTACAGTTGTGCTGCTTCAATTGAAATACCGGCCCTGCAGGACTTTAATAATGTCTTACCGTGGTTTTGTTCTGCCGCCATGCTGGTGCCGCTTCATATGCCAAGGCTTTTTATTCTAAATGTGCAGGGGATGGTTCGGGCACAGAGCCTTGCGGTTTATATAATCTGCAGCCTTTATCTGCTTGCTGTTACGCTTGTTATTCCGGTAATAAGATTAATCCGTACAAAGCAGTATAAAAATCTTGTATTTCCGTTGTATGCTATAGTTTTGCTTGTGCCTGCCGTTCTTAGCTTCTTTAATATACGAGCACCCCAGACTTTTGATTTAATATGCCTTGGCTTTATGATTGCCTACGGAGTTGCGGGAATCTTTGTTTCGTTCAGGGCAAAATCAGTTGCAAATACCAATTTCTTTACGGTTTTTGTATGCTACGTGCTCATTGTAAAGTTCTTCCAGTTTGACACCGGCCTTGTTGAACGCGGAATCGTATTTATTCTGTGCGGAATTGCAATTCTTATTGTAAACAAGCTCATTTCAAAACAGGGGGCAAAAAATGAAGAACAAAATTAGCCGAACAATAATTTTTGCCGCCGCTCTTGCGTTCCAGCTTTGTATTTTTATTTTCTATCTTGCAATCCCTGCCTTAATAAAAGCAGATGCTCAGAAAAATAACCGCATTTATGCCTTTGAATGTGAACCTCTGGATCCCTATAATTTTATGAAGGGCCGCTATCTTTCGCTTTCAATCACCCAAAGTCGGATTACCGTTGGCGAGCTTGATTCCCAGACCTTTATAGATTTTGACAGAGACCCGCAGTCATATTCCGTACAGCTTCCGGAAAAAAAGGATCTTTATCTTTTGCTCAGCCAATCACAGTCCGGAGTGTGGAAGGTTACCGGAATCCGCAGCAAAAAGCCCCAATCCGGAGATTTTATAAGGGCCAAGCTAAGGTATAAAATCCATATAAAAGCTTCTTCTCCAGACACAAGGCTCCTGTTTGATTTCCCCTTTGACGAATACTACATGCAGGAAAACTTCGCAAAATACGTAGACTCCATGCCCGACTTCTTTGACCGTTCCCCACGCCTGCAGATTTACGCCTCCTCAACCGGCCGTGTAATTCAGAAGGGCCTTTATGTTCTTGATGATAACAACACTTACATTGCCATCGAAGACTTTGTAAAACAGAAAATTCGGCATTAAATTCATAAATTCTTATAAATTCTTTCCCGGAATTTATTGAACGCTACTGCGACGAAACCGAATACTACCTGCTCCCAATGGCCCTGGAAGTAGACTTTAATATGTACAACGAGCTCATCTCCCTCCTCATGACCCGTCGCCGCTACCTCGAAGACGGCGGTTACTTTGACAACCGCAAAAAAGAATCAAACGGATAGGCCATTTTTAACTTGACCGCATAATCTTTCTGTGAGAAAATATTAATAATATACTTTTCTTCGGAGTTGATTATGAAATCTATTGCAAAAAACACTTTACTTACCGGAGCTTTGGTATTAACAGCCCTCCTTACCACAGCCTGCGAAAACTTTCTTAGCGGCAGCAAAGTAAAAGACGACCTGGAAAAGGCTGTTTTAATTGCCAACAGCGAATGCCCTGTGGCAACCGTAGAAGAGCCTGCTTTTTCGGATACAGGTGTTGCAAGAAATAAAACAATCGTAATCAGTTTTACAATGCCAATGGATCCGGCAACAATCAACGGAAATTATGCTATAAAGGATTCGGAAGGCAACTCTCTCTTAGACAATTTTCTGCCGCCTGTCTGGTCAAACGACAACAAGGTAGTTTCAATCTATGCAAATAAAGAAAACCTTATTAATGTAGCCGCTAATTCAACGCTTGATGTGTATTTTACCCTTACAAAGGGCTGTACCACTCCCCAAGGGCTGCCAATTAAGACCGAAATAAATCATAAATACCGGGTCAACGGTCAGACAAAAAGTGAGCCTCCTGTTCTTGCAGATACAAGTACAAGCTCCCGCCCACAGATAAAATACAGAAATACACTTCTTTCAGATTCTTATCTTTTTACAGAAGGCCAGATTCCAGCTGCAGATGCAAATGCTTTTTATGTTCACAATCATACAAATTCAAACCTGGATTTTTATGTAGAAGGTCGTGACTATGGCGGCGGAAAAATTTATGCATACATAACTTATAAGAGGCTTTATAATGCCGACGGAACTGTGGTAACTAATGCCGTAGAAAAGGAAATAAACCTGGACCGCGACTCTAAGCTTTTGAACCAGCAGGAAGCTTCGGGCAATAAGTTCAGGAACATTTCTTATGACATGGCAAGGCAGCCGGATTATAAAGACGGACTTTATGAATTTAGCATAAGGGTAGAGGATGAATATGATAATATAAGCGAAGATTCCAAAACCTATTATGTAATCTGCGATACCCAGCTTTCAAAAAGCTCCAATGCCATGTTCTGGTTTGAAGCCCCAATGTTCAGACAGGACTGGGAGAAGGATAAAGCATGGTCATATCCATCTCCTTATGACCAGCAGGTGGCAACCGAAGCTAATATGGAGCATTGCCGCAGGCAGATAAGGTTTAATTATCTTGTTGATGATGTTTATTATATTTCTCCGGATTCTACACAATATATAGATAAGGTTGAAGATTTTAAATATCTTATTTCCTGGGGCTTTAGTCTTGATAGCCTTTGCGAGCCTGAAGAAATGAGTGAAGAATATTATGAAAATTCTGTAAACTATTATCTTAAGTTTGATAGTGATAATTGGGAAACATATAAAGATAATCCTTCCGGAATAGTTCCTAAGACAGATCCTGGACTTAAGGGTATAAAGGATGGCCAAGAAGGAGAAATTGATATTGGTTTTAAAGAAAATGGAGACCCTATTATACCTGAAGGATATAATGTAACTTACGATTCCTGGTTAAAAAGATATTATTATAATAACTTTGGTGGCGGGGATAGTGGTTCAATTTATTTTACTAACTCATTGATTAAATATAACCTGCCGGATCAGTTTTACAGGGATAGTCTTGCCAATAAGGACAAGGATATTTATGTGCAGACAACGATTATAGATTCGGTAGGTAATGTTAATACCATAGAATCTGTAATTCCAAAGGCACCTGTGGTTTACAGCTATATGGTTGAAGACGGTTCTGAATCTGGCAAAAAGAAAATTACAATCAATTATTCCGACTCAACTGGTGGTGTTACCCGTTTTACTAATGTTCCAAACAAACAGGTAGAAGCCTTTTACAGGGTATTTTATGCCCAGACCAATGCTCTGGATGCTGATACATCAAATCTTGATCTTATAAGAAACACCATGAAAGAGTTTAAGGATGATAACTGGTCAGGCTTTACCGATAAAAATGAGTTTGAGATTACATATGATGAAAGCAATAAATATGTTGTAGTTTATATTCAGCCAAACTATCAGACCAATTCTCTGGTAAACGAAGTTTATACAGGACAGACCTTTGGACCATTTACAAAGGTGGTTATAGATACTTCTGAAAATACAAGTACAACAAATGGTCCTGCTGTTCCTCTTGCTATTGAAAGTGTAACAAGGGAATCTGCCGGTCCTAATACAGGGCTTTTAAATATTACGCTTACACTCAGCAATAAAGAAGACGGGGTAACCTATGTTCCCTATTACAGCAAGGATCCAAAAAGTAATGTTGGACCTGCAGACTTTATTGCTGTAAATGATTGCACAGTTACAAGTGACGGCAAAATCCAGTTTACAATTGCAAATCCTTTGAGGCCACCTGTATATAAAGGTGAAACGAATAGTCTTGCAGATTATGATACTATTTATGGAGATAGAAAGTGGGATATATGGCGGGATACTTTAACTAAAGGAGATTATGATTTTACCTACGATGTAAAGTTTAAAGTTCTTGCAACTAAAGATGGTGTAAGTAAAGAATCTTCAAATACTGACGGCAAGGATACTCTTACCCTTGAATCTTTGAAAGATGATAATATTCCACCAAGACAAAATTCCAGAATTTCATCTCATGATTCAAGACTTGATTATGATGGAAAGTCCTTTATTTTTGATGAACTTATAATAGAAGGAGAAGGTCACATAAAGCCTTACTTTACCTATTATTACACAAACTATAACGGAATCTGGGGAGACAACCTTAATGTATTGTCTCCGGAAGAAATAGAGGTTTTGCCAAGCGGAAAGGGTGAGTATCAGTATAATGGTAGTGTGCATGAGGGATGGGACGGAGCTGATGGAGCCTTTCACTTCTTTTATTCGCCGGTAGTTCCTGTAACTGGTCTTGACGACGGCAGTTATATGTTTTTTGCAAAGGTAGAAGATACTCAGGGTAATTATGCTTATATTACTCTGGGAAAGGCCCATGTAGGTACCTTTACAAATAAACCACAGGTTACCGCCAATGTTGAGGAACAAAGTATAAAGGCAGACTTTGCCCTTGCTGCCGGAGAGGATTTTGAAAAAACATATATATGTATTCAGACTCATAAACCATGGGATAACGAAAACAAGGGTATATGGGAATATTTGTATTACAGTCAAAATCAATTACAAAAGCTCAGCTTCAGCAATTCCAGGGCTTCCATAACATATAGTCCTGATTTTGAGTATTACAAGGAATGTAAGAACAATGGTGATACTGCTGTAAAAGTGAAAGATTCTACAGATGAAAGTATTGCCTATGGAACGGTACAAAGAAAAGATGATCCTAGACCATTCTTTGGCAGATTCTATAGGCTTTCTGTCCAGGGCTTTAATACCCATCCTTATGATGAAGCCAGCAATTCTGGTGTCTGTATTAATTATGGACGCCCTTATGTAGATATAGGCGCGGAGGGTACATTTGAGCAAGTCTATCGTACTACCTGGGGTTATAATCAGACAGAATACGACTTGTGTACAGAAGAAACAGTTTCTTATACAACTTATGTTTACCTACCGGGTGACTGGGAAGACCTGAGTAATATCCGTTCTTCTTTCTCTACTTCGGATGCCACTGTAATTTCTAATAAGAAATATATTGTTAATGTTTTGTGCAGCCCTGTAGACCTTGGCAGCAATGCCGACGAATGGGAACGCCGCGGCAAATTGATAAGGACTCATTATTATGATCCGGATTCACATTACTATTATTGGTATAATAATGAAAATGAGAATGAAGTAAATCCAAATTATCATCCAGAATTTGACCCTACAGTACACCCATTCAACTTCTCTGTTGCCCTGCAGGATTTGTTTGATTCAACTGAAAAAGGCCAGCTTTATTATGCTGCTGTAGTTCATTTTGCAGATAACTCTTATGCAGTTTCTGATGTAAAGAGTGCGGTTTTGTTCTAAAAGTGCCTTTTACTGCAGCCTGCACACATAGTCGCAAAAGCTGCAGATATCGCTTGTTTTACCTGGGAGCTTTAGTTTTTTCTGCCGCAGGACTTTTTTAAGTTCCTGCCGGCGGTAGCGGCTAATGCCCCGGTTAAAGCAAAGCTCTACCATTTTGTTACCGGCAGCTTTCTGCATTATTTTTTCCCAGCTGTCTTTTATGTTTCCTATAAAAAGAGCAGGATTTTCATTAGCAAAGCCACAGCACGGGGCAATGTTTCCGTCTGCATGAACATAAAAAATGTTTCCGGGCCCCTGGCAGTAGTCTTCGCTAAACCAGCGTCGCGCCTGCCATGCCCGCGGGTCTTCAGCCGGGTAGGTGCGCGGGAGGTCTTTTCCCACGGCCTGAATAACAACAGAATCATCCCCAAAAATCTCTTTCACAACACCAATAAATGTTTCCATCCTTTCCTGACTCTGTCCGTGGTATTCATCCCAGCTAAGCCCAATTTTACCGTCATAGCCGGCATCATAAAGGGTCTGGAGGGTTGCTTTTAGGTCTGCCTCGTCCTTCCACCAGTCCCCGTTTGTCATAATCTGATCAAAAAGCAGGTCAAGAGCCAGAGTTTCTTTAGTAAGCGCAAGAAGAAACTCCATATACAAAAAAGGCTCCCCACCACTAAACCCAACGCGTTCAATTTTGCCGCTGGCCGCACAATCACGCAAAAAAGCCACAGCCTGTTCAATATCCAGCTGCAAAGGGTTTCTGTTTACAAAACAATGTTCACAATGCAGGTTGCACGCCGTGGTTGAGGCAAAAATAATCTCGTCCGGATAAAATCCCCTGGTTTTCATGCTTATATTATAATAAATTTTTCATTTTTTTGTTACCTTTTTTTGTTTTGATGTTTTTTTATATAGATAACATCAAACACAAGGAGATTTGATATGAAAAGAATTATTGTTTCAGTTTTGACAGCACTTACATTGGTTGGTCTTCTGGCTTCCTGCGGTTCTACCCTCAAGCTCAAGGGCGAAGATCCTGTAATGATGACAGGAACACCAGAAATTATTGATTACCAGGGACTTGCACTTGGTTCACAGATCCCGGACTGGGTTATTGCAATTGGCGACGGATCTCAGAAAAAGGTTCGCAGATCGCTTGATATTCCTAACAGCAAGCAGATTTTTATTCTTCAGAATAAGGGAACAGACCTTGATTATGTTCAGATCTGGACAGATCAGGTAGATGCACGTGCCGAAATTGCTTCTTCTATTGAACAGACAATTGCACAGACAGTTCAGTCAGAAATAAGCGTTCAGGATGCCGGTATGCAGGTAGATGAAAAATCTGCAAAAATTTATTCTGCAACAATGACAAATGTTACAGTAAATGGTCTTGTAAAGGAATGCTACTACTGGATTAAGACACGCACACCACAGATTGATTCAAAGAATCCAAAGGTTGTAAAAGATTATAAAGAAGAATATACATACTACGTAGTATACACAATCGACAAGGATTTGTATGAACGCCAGCTCAAGCAGGCTATGGATGATGTACAGGACAACGATGATCAGACACAGTTCCTTAAGGAAGTTCTTTCTGACAAGCTCATGTCTTCTATCATCGTATCAAGTACCGGTATTGACCCTGCAGACAACTATGTATACACCATTGACGACGACTACTGGTACGACTACTACGATGCAAAATAAATAATTCTTCTTACAAATCTTAATATATAAAAAACCGCACGGTAAAACACCGCGCGGTTTTTTTTATTGAATTTGTGTCTAATAATCATTATATTTTATATTAGGAAATCATTTTTAGGAGAAACATATATGATTAAAACAGTAAAAGATGTTGACCTTAAAGGCAAACGCATCATTATGCGCGTTGACTTTAACGTACCTATGAAGGACGGAGTAGTTCAGGATGATACTCGTATCATGGCTGCTCTTCCTACAATCAAATACATTCTTGAACAGAGCCCACGCTCACTCGTTCTTATGAGCCACCTTGGTGACCCTAAAAAGGACGTAAAAAAGGCTCAGGAAAAGGCTGAAAAGGCTGGCAAAACATGGACTGATGCAGATGCAGAAAAGTTCATCAACGGTAAGAACCGCATGAAGCCGGTTGTAGAATACTTTGCTTCAAAACTCGGAAAACCAGTTACCTTCCTTCCAGATGCACTCGGACAGAAGGCAGCTATCGACGCACTTCCAGAAGGAGCTGTTGCAATGCTCGAAAACGTTCGCTTCCACAAGGAAGAAACATCTAAGGATGCTGCAGAACGCGACATTATGGCAAAAGAACTTGCTACATACGGAGACATCTTTGTAAACGATGCTTTCGGTACAGCTCACCGCGATCAG
>JAFZYR010000147.1 GCA_017616165.1 Treponema sp. | reverse complement strand
TTTTCTAATCATATCAGCTTTTTCTTCTGCTCTACCTTTTACAATTCCTTCATTTACGAATCCCTGAACAATATCGCACATAGTAACACCTCCTTTTTTATTCTTTAAGTTACTATCATTATAAACCGATTCAAAATAATTGTCACCTGTTAATGCTGAAAACATTTTTAGTAATGAATCAATGTGAGTTATTTCATCATTTGTAGGCACATATTCCTTATTCTTTCTTTTTGTCTGGAAATACTTTGCCACAAACTTAAAATCACTCTTGAACATATCAATTGTTTCGTCGCTAAGCCAGGCAATATCGAATACATTGATTTTGTAGTCGCTTACAAAAGGCTTCAGCTCTTCTGGAATCTTAAAGCAATTATGCAGTCTCTTTGGGGCCTTCCATTTTGAATCTGTTCCAAAATAAAGAACCAGCGTAGCCACAGGATACTTTTGTTTAAGGTTTTTATCCAGAAGTTCCTGCTTATAACTTGCTCCGTCGTAGCTTATTACACGAAGAGGCATGTTTTTATCCTGTACTGTTTGATTTTCAAAACCCAGAATCGAGATTCTTATTTCTCCGTTCTTCCAGAATTTTGAAACATCACGTTCCTGCTCGTGAATCTCGCCATTTGCTTTGATGATATTGTCTTTTGTATCTGCTTCAAGGTCTTTCTCTTTCATGAGTCTTTTTCCCTTGAACAACAGAACATTTACAATATCAGCAAATACATCGTTCCAGGCTTCGAGATTCTTTTCTGCTATGTCTTTCTTTCCCATAGTTTAAATATACCTCCAAATCTTTATAAAGTACACATAAATAATTGTGCATCTATCTCAATTACTCAAACAACCTGTTCGCCGCATCCACCGCTGGCTTTACAGCTTCCACCATCTCAGGAATTGCTGCCCTTGTGTAATGATCCGTCATTGCCAAACTTGTATGTCCTGCAATCTTCTGAACTGTTTCTCCTGCAACTTCGCGGCGCATTCTGGTAATGTAGGTGTAGCGCAAAGAGTGTGGAGTAAGTACGCGGTTTCCTACATTAATGCCAGAACTGGCGACTGCACGGCGGAACCATTCTTCTGCGAGCCATTTTCGGATTGGTTTGTTATAACGCTGGAAGACGTAATCGTCTGCACAAAGGTTCTGTTCTGTAATGTACTGCTGAATAATATCTGCAAAATCCTTTGGAAGAGGTGCAACACGAATCTTTTTATCTTCATCAGAACCGCATTTGTTATAATTTGTTCTTACAAGCTCATTGTGTCTGTAAAAGCCATCTACAACAAATACACCCTGATCAAACATAAACTGATTTACTCTGGCTCCGATTGCTTCTCCAATACGAAGACCGCACTTTACACAGCACAGGAACATCAGATAAATAGCTTTGTGTCCTTCATCAAACTGCGGATGCTTTGAATACTTTTCCGTACTCAAACATTCCCAGAGCTTTTCATCAAACAGAATATTGATTTCTTCCGTGGTGAATACATCTTTCTTAACACTGTTTCGTCTGAATTTTGGAAACTTAGGTGTTGCAATATAAGGCAAGCCCATAAAAGGTGCTTCTTCGTAAACTTCACCGACAACTGTAAGAAAATTATTCTTCCAGCTTCCTGAATGAGTGTCTTCTGCAAGAAAATCAATTACCATAGGAATTGTAAGCTCTTTAAGTTCAAGCTCGCCAAACTTCCTAATGAAAATATCAAGTAAGTTTCTTTTACACTTTAAAGTTTCATAAGTGTAGCTGCGGCCAAGCTTTTCCATGCGCTCAAGATGATCACTGCCAGGAACATACATCCATTTTCCAATTTCTGCGATTGTGATTTTTCGTTCTGTGAACAAAGGTGAGAGAGCCGAAACAAATACATAAGCTTCTGCCTGAGTTTTGCAGCCCTTGCAGACTTTTTGATGCATAACA
>JAFZYR010000146.1 GCA_017616165.1 Treponema sp. | reverse complement strand
TAATACCTCGTATATTAAAGTTATTGAATTATCTTGCATCATTTAGGAAAATAAACCTGTGTCTTATGAAAGATATTCCGTTCATACCTTGTAGCTTTTGACTACGTTACGGAGACTGGAAGTCTTGCTCTGTTTGACAGTTCACCAATAAGCAGGATGACACTTTGATGCCGGATCTCAGACGAGGTTGTGAGTCAGCAGAGTCAAGATAATTCATATTTCACAAAATCTTTTCACCTAAGGGAGCAAGATCCTATGTTTTTTGTTGGCATTGATATCGCTAAAAAGACTCATCAGGCTGCCATCACTTCTGATGACGGTAAACTTATTGGCAAGACTTTTAAGTTTTCCAATACCATCGACGGTTTTAATTTACTGCTGGAAAAGCTCAGCGCCGTCACTACTGAGCTTTCTCAGTTCGAAATAGGCATGGAGGCTACAGGTCATTACTGGCTGAACCTCTACACCTGGCTAACTGACAAGAACTTTAAGATTCATGTCATTAATCCGCTTCAGTCTGATGCATTGCGAAATCTTTACATCCGCAAAACAAAAACTGATTCAGTAGATTCAAAAATCATTGCTGACGTAATCAGAATAGGCCAATACTCCGAAACCCAGCTTGCCGACGACAAAATTATTTCCTTGCGGGACTTAAGCCGTCAGCGTTTTTATCTGGTCGACATGGCTTCTGACCTTAAACGTAAGATTATTACCATGATGGACCGTATTTTTCCTGAATATCAGGATTTTTTCAGCGACATGTTCGGGAAAACATCAGTTCAGGTCATGAAAGAATATACTTCCCCGGAACAAATCCTTGAAATTCCAACCGAAAAACTCACTCAGCTTCTCAAAAAAGCCAGTCATGGACGTTTCACCGAAAGCAAAGCAAAAGAACTAAAGGAACTCGCCTCAAACTCTTTTGCAGCTATGCTTTCATCGGACATGACAACTCTTTTGATCCGCCAGATGCTTGAGCAGATTGACCTTCTCGAAAAACAGATTTCTGAAATCGAGAAAATAATCGCTGCGCAATTTGTACAGTTCAACACAAAACTCACAACTATTCCTGGTATAGGAACAACACTTGGCGCTACCATTCTCAGTGAAATCGGTGACATAAACCGTTTTGAAAAACCAAAACAACTTATCGCTTTTTCAGGAATGGATCCGTCAATCAAGCAGTCCGGTAATTTTGTCGGAACAGAAAGCCATATGTCTAAACGTGGTTCCCCGTTTCTTCGTCGTGCGGTCTGGCTTGCGGCAGTTGTTGCCGTTTCTCATGATCCGCTCTTTAAGTATCACTTTCAGCAGAAAATTAATTCTGGCAAATCATATTCTCAGGCAATGGGTTTTATCTGTCATAAACTTCTCAACACCATATTTGCAATTTTGAAATCTGGTGAAGATTATAATCCTGTTTTTCCTCCTGATATTGATGTTTCTAAACTTGCAGAAAAAGCTATAAATTCTCAATCTTAATCTATTGACTTTTTATAGCAGGTCTCC
>JAFZYR010000058.1 GCA_017616165.1 Treponema sp. | reverse complement strand
TCCTGCATTTGTTCATGGCGGTCCTTTTGCAAATATTGCTCACGGCTGTAACAGTGTAAATGCAACTTTGTGTGCTTTAGCAAGCGGCGACTATGTTGTAACAGAAGCTGGTTTTGCCGCTGACTTGGGTGCAGAAAAGTTCCTTGATATTAAATGCCGAAGTGCAGGACTCAAACCAAGTGCTGTTGTAATTGTTGCTACAATTCGTGCGCTTAAGATGCATGGCGGAGTTGCCAAGGCAGATTTGTCTAAGCCGGATTGCGCTGCTTTGGAAAAAGGATTTGAAAACCTTAAGACTCATATTGAAAACGTTGCTAAGTTTGGACTTCCTGCAGTTGTTGCAGTAAACAAGTTCATTACAGATACAGACGAAGAAATTGCCTTGCTCGAAAAGCTTTGTGAAGGCGTTGGTTCAAAGGCAGTTCTTAGTGAAGGCTGGGGTAAAGGCGGTGAAGGTGCAGAGGAACTTGCTAAGGCTGTTAGCGAAATTGCAGACAGCGGAAAAGCAAACTATCATCCTTTGTATGAACTGGACCTCCCTCTTGCAGACAAAATCAAAAAGATTGCAACAGAAATCTACCGAGCTGCAAATGTTGAAATTGACCCGGCAGCCCTTAAAAAGCTCAAAGGCTTTGAAGAAGCAGGCTACGGAAAGCTTCCGGTTTGTATTGCAAAGACACAGAATTCTATTTCGCACGATCCAAAACTCATTGGTGCTCCACGAGGCTTTACATTCCCGGTACGCGATGTTCAGTTGTACGCTGGCGCAGGTTTTGTAGTAGCACTTGCAGGCGACATCATGACAATGCCAGGATTGCCAAAGGCTCCGGCAGCATTGGATATTGATGTAGATGATAATGGTGTAATCAGCGGATTATTCTAAAAAATCGAAAACAAAAGAACGACTGTGTGCTCCCGTAGAAAATGCCAGTCGCCAACACAGAAAGTTGTCGCCTGTCATTTTCTACTCCGCGCACAGTCGTTGATTTATTTTAAAAGATTAATCTCTTCTTCCGTCAATATCCTATACTCCCCGAGGCCTAGGCTTGGGTCAAGTTTCAGCTCTCCCATACTCATGCGCTTGAGGTAGACAATTTTATTGCCCACGGCTGCGAACATTCTTTTTACCTGGTGGTATTTTCCTTCGTAGATTGTCAGAAGGGCAGTGGAGTCGTCTTTCCATTCAAGGAATGCCGGCTGGCAGGTAAAGCCTTCTTCGTTATCTTCTGGGCCTACTGCAATGCCTTGTTCAAACTGTTCTGTTATTACCTTCTGATGTTCTGGAGTTTCGGGGTGTTCAAGCCCGCAATAATAAGTTTTACTTATATGAGTTTTTGGAGAAGTAATTCTGTGAGTAAGCTCTCCGTCTGTTGTAAAAAGGAGCAGGCCTTCTGTGTCCATGTCCAGACGGCCTACAAGATGCAGCTTTTCAATAAGATAAGGAGTGCGTAAATTATCATCAAGCAAATCAAAAACAGTCTGATGGTCACCTTCCTTAGTAGAAGAAACAACATGCTGCGGCTTATTCATCATAATGTAAAGTTTTGTGTGAAGGTCTATAGTTTCACCTTCAATTTGGATAAGGTCTTTTGCAGAGTCAACCTGAAAGCCCGGATCAAACACCTGTGTTCCATTAACAGTAACAGTACACCTGTGAAGAATCTTCCTGATGTCCTTCCGTGAACCTATGCCTTCATGCGCAAGAATTTTATCTAATCTATCCATATTCCTTCTCATAACTGGATTGCCACGTCGCTACGCTCCTCGCAATGA
>JAFZYR010000057.1 GCA_017616165.1 Treponema sp. | reverse complement strand
TCCTTATAACATAAAGATTTAAATAAAAAAAGCTCGTCATTGGAAGACGAGCTTTATAAGAGCGGATGAAGGGAGTCGAACCCTCGTCATCAGCTTGGAAGGCTGAGATAATAAGCCGTTATATGACATCCGCAAAGATGTTTATACTTTAAAGAATAATGGTATATTTGTCAAGTCAGTAAGCTTTTTTTATTAAGAAAATATATATAATAAATGGATTGCCGCGCCTTCGGCTCGCAATGACAAACATTTTTTTTATAAAAGGTGTGGAATATTTAGTTTATTTCCTATATAATATTTTGAAACTATTTTTTTTGGAAAGATGTCCGAGCGGTTTAAGGTACATCCTTGGAAGGGATGCGTAGCAGAAATGCTACCGGGAGTTCGAATCTCCCTCTTTCCGAAGATTTTTTTGGGCTGAATAAGCCTTTATAGGAGATAATAATGTCAAACAAAATCACTATCATTGGTGCAGGTCAGGTTGGTTCAACAATTGCATTTGCACTGACAATCAAACAGCTGGCTTCAGAAATCGTAATGATTGATATTGCCAAGGACCGTGCAATGGGCGAAGCTATGGATATCCGTCAGGGAACTCCTTTTGTAGGCCCTGTTTCCATCCATGATGGTGATTATGAAGACGCAAAGGATTCGGACATCGTAGTTGTTACTTCTGGTGTTGCCCGCAAGCCTGGTCAGTCTCGTCTTGATCTTGCTCAGATAAACGTTGACATTACAAAAACAATCATCCCTGAAATTACAAAGGTTTGTCCAAATGCACTTTATGTAATTGTTGCAAACCCTGTTGATATTCTTACTTATCAGTTTGTAAAAACAAGCGGTATTCCTGCTGACCACATCTTTGGTACAGGAACTATGCTTGATACAGCACGCTTCCGCGCACGCATTGCCGAAACCTATAAGGTAGCTCAGGAAAATGTTCACGGTTATGTATTTGGTGAACACGGTGACTCATCATTCGTTCCTTGGTCTTTGGCAAACATTGGTTCTGTTCCAGTTGAAAAATATGCTGCAGCTCTTGAAGGAATTAAAGCTCCAGAGCTCAACAAGGACGACGTAGAAGATTATATCCGCAAGTCTGGTGGAATCATCATTGCTGCTAAAAAATGCACAAACTACGCAATTGGTATTACAACAACTCACCTTTGCGAAGCCTTGAACTATACAACAGATTCTGTTCTTACAGTTTCTACATTGCTCAACGGCGAATATGGAATTAGCGACGTATGTCTTTCTATCCCAGCTGTTATCGGACGCAAGGGAATCACAGGCCGCGTAGTTGCACCACTTTTGGATTCAGAAGTTGCATCTCTCCGCCACAGTGCTGAATGCCTCAAAGACGTTATTAAGCAGATTAAGTTCTAAACACAACGTCATTGCGAGCGAAGCGCGGCAATCCATGTGCATGATTACATAAAATTGTGGATTGCCACGTCGCTATGCTCCTCGCAATGACGGAATAAGGAAACAATTATGGAATACAAGATCGAACACGACTCAATGGGTGAAGTAAAAGTTCCTGCAGATAAATACTGGGGAGCTCAGACAGAACGCAGCCACGAAAATTTTGAAATTGGTGTTGGAATTGAAACAATGCCTCGCGAAATTACAAAGGCCTTCGGTTATCTTAAAAAGGCCGCTGCAATGGCAAACAACGCGCTCAAGCCACAGAAGATGACTAAGGAAAAGCTCAGCGCAATCAAAAAGGCCTGCGACGAAGTTATTGCCGGAAAACTCAATGATCATTTCCCTCTTGTAGTTTGGCAGACAGGTTCTGGTACTCAGAGCAACATGAATGCAAACGAAGTTATTGCAAACCGTGCTAACGAAATTGCAGGTAAAAAGCTCTGCCACCCTAATGATGACATTAACATGAGTCAGTCTTCAAATGACACCTTTCCAACTGCCCTTCATATTTCTGCAGTTTTTGCAATCGAAGATAAATTATTCCCTGCAATCGACACACTGGTTGCTACCTTCAAAAAGCTTGAAAAAGAAAACATGAAGCTTGTAAAGAGCGGACGCACTCACCTTCAGGATGCTGTACCTATTTCTTTCGGACAGGAAATCAGCGGCTGGAGAACTTCTCTTGAGCAGGATAAAAAAATGCTCCAGGCTTCACTTCCATTCCTTAAGCAGCTTGCCCTTGGTGGTACTGCAGTTGGAACAGGCTTGAACGCACCAAAAGGCTTTGATAAAAAGGTTGCTGAATGCGTTTCTGAGCTTACAGGCAAGAAGTTTGTTACTGCTGCAAATAAGTTCCACGCCCTTACAAGCAAGGACGAGCTTGTTTATGCACACGGAGCAATCAAGGCTCTTGCCGCAGACATGATGAAAATTGCTAACGACGTACGCTGGCTCGCTAGTGGTCCACGCGACGGTCTTGGCGAAATCCATATTCCGGAAAACGAACCAGGTTCTTCAATCATGCCTGGAAAGGTAAACCCAACTCAGTGCGAAGCCGTAACAATGGTTGCAGTTCAGGTTATGGGTAACGATGCCGCAATTGGTTTTGCAGCAAGCCAGGGTAACTTTGAATTAAATGTATTCATGCCGGTTATTGCTTACAACTTTATTCAGAGCGCACGTCTCCTTGCAGAAGCAATGCTTAGCTTTAACAAGAACTGCGCTGTAGGAATTAAGGCAAATAAAGATAAGATGCATCACAACCTTTACAACTCATTGATGCTTGTTACAGCTTTGAACCCTTACATCGGCTACGAAAATGCAGCTAAGACAGCACACAAAGCCTTTGACGAAAACATTTCTCTCAAAGAAGCCTGCGTAGGTCTTGGATTCCTCACAGCCGAAAAGTTTGATGAAGTTTTCAAGCCAGAAGCTATGGCATTTCCTAAATAATAGCTGAAGGGGCGCCTGCCCCTCACTCCAAACCTTCGGTTTTCCGCTACCCCCTCTAGCGAGCTCAATCGCCGCCCGCAACGCCCGCTCAGTTTTTTTTCTACACTTTTATAAAATATCTTGGAGAAAATAAGGTTTCTATTTTTCAATTTGAAAACAAAGAAGAATTTCTTGATGAGTCAAAGAATGCCTAGAGTAATAGTTAATTCTACCCCTCTTATTGTTTTAAGTAATGTAAATCATCTCGATATTCTGCAAAAACTTTATTCCGATAAAAACTAATTTAATCTGTACTCTTTCTATTTGCAATTTATAGTTTTTTATTGTATTATTGAATTATACAAAATTACCAAAAAGGGCTAACATTTTGGTGTTTTGGTAATTTTGTATAAGAGGGTGCTATGGTCGGAAGAACAGAAGAAAAACAGTTTTTACAGTCTTTGTTGAAAGAGAAAGAATCTCAGTTCGTAGCAGTGTATGGACGTCGTCGTATTGGCAAAACTTACCTTATACGAGAAAGCTTTGAACATTCTTTTACTTTTGAACACACGGGTGTAAGTAATGCTTCACTTGACGTTAATTCTTGTAAAGTAGTTCAGCTTGAAAAATTTGAACAATCTCTTGCAGAGTTTGGTTGTAAACCTCAAAAAAAAATTACATCCTGGAATGAAGCTTTCAATGGTTTAAAAGAAGTTATAAAAGCTTCCAAAAAAAAGAAGAAAGTTATCTTTATTGATGAACTTTCCTGGATGGACACAAAAGACAGTGGTCTTATTTCTGCGTTAGAAAGCTTTTGGAATGGCTGGGCTACAGCACGCAAAGAAAAGGATGTTATTCTTATTGTATGTGCATCTGCAACTTATTGGATAATTGAAAAAATTATACAGGCAAAAGGTGGTCTTCATAACAGACTTACAGGTACAATACATTTAAAACCATTTACGCTTCATGAATGTAAACAATATCTTGAATCACAAAAAATTGCTTTTAATACTCATCAAATATTACAGTGCTATATGATATTGGGAGGAGTCCCTTTTTATTGGAGTCTGCTAAAAAAAGGCAAAAGTCTTCCTCAAAATATTGATTCTTTGTTTTTTAAAGATGGAGCTTTGCTTTCCGATGAATATGAAAACCTTTATAACGCATTGTTCAATAAACCTGATCAGTATTTAAAAATAATTGAAGCCTTGAGCAAAGCAAGCAAAGGACTTACTCGTGAAGAAATCCTTAAAAAAACACATATTACAAGCTCTGGTGATTTTTCAAAAAAACTTATAGAACTTGAAAACTGTGACTTTATTAGAAAATATATTCCATACGGAAATAAGGATAATAAAGATATTTATCAATTAATAGACAACTATACTTTGTTTTATCATAAATTCCTTACGAAGAATCATTATGAAGAACATTTCTGGCAGAATCAAATTAATACATCGTCTGTTAATTCCTGGAGCGGACTTGCATTTGAAAAAGTGTGTCTTGAACATATTCCTCAAATGAAAAAAGCGTTAGGTATATCTGGAGTATATACAGATGTAAATTCATGGCAATGTTCAACTGATAAAGAAAAAGGTATTGCTGGAGCACAAATTGATTTGATGCTGGTAAGAAAAGATCAGATAATCAATCTTTGCGAAATGAAGTATACCGATGCGAGTTTCTCTGTAACAAAGAAATTTATCATGGATATGAATACAAAAATTCAGTCTTTCAAATTAAAAACAAAATCTAATTATGCAATTCATCCTACGCTGGTTACCACCTATCCAGTTGTTCAAAATGAATATGCATCAGAATTACAGTCGATTATTACAGCAGACGAACTATTTGCCGAATTATAATTTAGTGTCTAAAAAAACAAAATATTTGCTCCCAGCATGTACCTATGGTATAATTTACTGCAAGGAGTTCTCAAAATGAAAAATCCATTCAGATCAAAAGTTCGAGGGGGGAGGTACGGCTGTATAGTAATAATTGCCTGTACCCTTATTTTTTCTTCATGTGAAAACTTTTTAAAGGGTGCAGAAGTTGCGCAAGAGATAAAAGACATAATTGCCTACAATAATGCACCTTCGAGTACACTTGTTCTGAATGCACCGGAAGGAACCGGCAAATTCCTTTCTGGTACCGAAAAATCCTGCAAGCTCGGCTACACAATCGACATTCAATTTTCTGTAAATTTCAGCGAATATGTTTACAGGGGAATGGAAGCAGTTAGCAAAGCTAATCCATCTGTAGGCCGTGCAGAATATGTCCAGTTCACAGATCTTTCAACGGAAGAAGAAAAAGAAAACGGCACATACAAGGTTCAGGTAAAGCTTCTTAAACTTTCTGATGATATTATGATTCAACCAAAATGTCTGCTTATTCCAAAAGCAACAGGTGCTTGGCCTCCAAATGATAACACCAGTTATCCT
>JAFZYR010000145.1 GCA_017616165.1 Treponema sp. | reverse complement strand
TCTTTTGTTGTTCAGGACTTATATGTTTTTCAATATATTCAAGAACAAGTTTTAATTTAAACTCTTCTGAGTATTTGGACATAAAAAAATGCACCTCCTAAAATTGAACTTTATTTGTCCAACTTTAGGGGTGCACTTCAGTCGTTCCCCTCAAACCACACGCTTTTTTTTATGTCATCGTCATTCCGATCTTGTTTCGGAATCTCCTTCCACTACCGGTTTTTCCTGTACCACCGGTGCCTTTTCTTCAAGGCTCAGATCGCCTTCCTTAATCCAGCCAAGCTTACGAAGCAGCAAGCCGAATGCCCAGGTCAAAACAGCAGGCAGCACAAAGCAAACAAGCATAAGTCCAAGCCAGTCCATAAAGCCCGGTGTAATTGCAGCAGCACCGTGACCAATTGCAACCTCACTTGGTTCAAACCAGCCGGTAATTACGCCAATCTGTCCAACAAGTCCGCAGGTTCCCATTCCGGAGCTTACGGCTGCACCATTCATTTCCATTTTAAAAAGACAGGTTGCTATAGGGCCTGTAATTGCACTGGCAGCAATAGGCGGAATCCATACCTTTGGATTTTTGATGATATTAGGCATCTGCAGCATGCTGGTTCCAAGTCCCTGAGAAAGAATGCCACCCCAGCGGTTTTCGCGGAAGGACATAACAGCAAAACCAACCATCTGAGCACAGCAGCCTGCAACCGCAGCACCACCGGCAAGGCCTGTAAGACCAAAGGCAGCACAGATTGCAGCAGAACTGATTGGCAGTGTAAGTGCAATACCAACAACCACAGAAACAATAATTCCCATCCAGAACGGATGAAGCTTTGTAGCCCAGACAATGAGCTTACCGATTGAGCTTGCAGCAGCACCAATATATTTTGCAGTAAGAACAGTAAGCAGAGCACCGACCAGAATTGTAACGGCCGGAGTTACGATAATATCAACCTTTGTCTTTTTGCTTACAAGACAGCCAAGCTCTGCGGCAATAATTGCAATAATCAAAACAGCAAGAGGACCACCTGCCCCACCTGTAACGTTTGCAGCAGCACCAACGGCAACAAGGCTGAACAATACAAGGGCAGGAACACCCATTGCAAAACCAATTCCAACTGCCATGGCAGCACCAACAACATGTCCTTCTGTAGCAAAGTTTCCTGCATCTACAAGAAACTTAAAAACAACATTTTCCGAAAGTCGGAGCAGCTGCTGTCCCAGTGTCTTAATAATAGTTCCAATAAGCAGGGAAGCAAAAAGTCCCTGTGCCATTCCGCTCATTGCGTCAATACAATAACGCTTAACATACTTGTTCATAAAAGAGAAACTCCTAAATTAGATGCTAGTATAGAGAAAAAATAGAAAGAAGTAAACCTAAAAATTGCTTTCGCAATTTTCTTAACGGTTTGCTACTGAACACCGGCCGCCATCGGCCTTACACACGTAACGTCATCGGTAATGCAGGACACTATGGACTCTGCGCTGGTTCATTTATTCGTAAAATCTAAAGGGAATTTACTATAAAAAGGAAATGATGTCAAATACTAGTTACTTTCGAGCAATTTCTTTAGTAATGATTCCCCAATATGTTGACCACTTGAACGAAGTTTAGATACTGTTATTTTTATCTCATCTGCAGAAAGAAATCCTTCTGTCTTTGCCGCAATTAGAATACCTATAGCACCAGCTATGGTAAAGCCCATTTCCTTAGCAATCATTCTGCCCATTACTTCATCCATTAAAAGCAAATCAGCATTTGTGATTTCTGCAAGAACCAGAGCTTCCGTCTCTCCCAGGTCAAGACCTGTTGAATTCTGTAAAGTCCTAATCCGCTCTTTATTGGTGATTTCCTTTACTTCAAGAAAATCACAGTCCTTAATAATCTTAGCTTCCTGTTCATAATGAGGATTATCTGTCAATTCATTATAAACTGCAGAGGGAATTAAAACAGAACCATACATCTTCTTAAGCAAATCAAGATGATCACATTTTAATAGAGTCATTAATGGAGTTGTGTCAGAAACTATTATCAATACTTACCGTCCTGCTTTTTTCATCACAGAAAGACAGTTTGCAGCGTCTTCTTCAACTTCGGACCAGGAAAGAGAAATATAAGGGATCCCTTCTTTTGCATATAAGTCAATTAACTGCCATTTTGAAATTCCCAGAATTTCTGCTGCACGACCATGTGAAATTGTGAGGTTTCTTATAAACGGATACAAAAGCAAAGCTCTTTGAATGAGAATTTCATCTGGCTTTGTCGAGATGTATGGTTTCATAGCCACAGGAATTTCCATCTCTACACATGTCGTCTCCATAAGAAGCCTCCTAAAAAAATCTTAAATCATTATAACATAAAACTGAAAAGTATAAAGTATTATTTTATAGATCAGATTATTTCACTAATTCGTAAGCGATTTTGTCCAAGGAATTCGTAAGGGATTTTGTCCCTTATAATTAAGAGGTGAATTACTTGGATGAAAAGAAATTAGAAATTATGAAGATGGTTGTTGATGGAGAAAAGTCTATTTCCTGGGCTGCT